>NZ_JBHZPE010000014.1:0-95447 GCF_042787985.1 Peribacillus sp. YIM B13481 | reverse complement strand
CTTCCTTAGTGGTTGGTCGATGTGTACCCCCACAGTGGACTTTCACCACCTAGATAGTTGCCATGCCTGGCACACAAGAGAAAAAGATGCCCCTAGGCATCCAAATAAGGCAGGAAAATATCTTAATAACATTGTGGAACAAGATCATCGTTTTATTAAAAAGAGAGTTCGTTCTATGTTAGGATTGAAATCTTTTCGTTCTTTCGGGAATAGAAGCGATGCATATCATTAAAAAAGGACAACTTACTCTACAGGACAACTCTGTCCAAAATCAAGTGAAGTTCATTCATCAACTATTTGGGATGGCTGCATAAGAGCTGATTCCATAGGAATCTATATACCTCTTTCCAATGGATGTAATCTTTGCACCAGAACCCGTTTCCCATAAGTCCATCTAATATCCCCATACAAAATCCCTCCCAAAATTTTTCTTTGTGTATTGTATGATAGTAGTAGCATATAAAGTAAAATATTCCTACCATATTAATGAATTAATCAAAACGACAAAAAGCCCACTCTGAAGAGCAAGGGCCTGCTTCTAGCTTTTATCAAAGAAAAAAGGTCAGTCCCACTGAGTTAATACTTTAACACAGCGGGGACTGACCCCATTGTATATTAGACATTTTGATTTTAGCTTTATCTGCCTCAGGTGTTATACCTTTCTACTTATCTATTTAATTGTTTCACTTTTACAGGCTTTTTTTCCTTGCTTACTTTGATGATTTGTCCGATAATACTGATGGCAATTTCTTCTGATGTTTCCGAGCCAATTTCCAATCCGATTGGAGAATGGACCTGCTCCAATTGTTCTTGCGTGACCCCTTCACTTTTTAACTTTTCAAATATGCTTATGACCTTGCGTTTACTGGCGACCATCCCAACATATGCAATCGGAAATTGCAGTGCTGTTTTTAATACAATATCATCACAATCTTTTGTAACAATTACCACATATGACTTTTCATTTAGATTGGCTGCGAGCAAAGCCTTTCCAATATCCTCGTTCACAAAAAGGTTTGTCGCATTAGGAAAGCGTTCCTTCGTACAATAACCAACGCGATCATCGACAATGCAATAAGGATATTCGAGGAAATCAGCGAGCTTTGCCAACGCATGGCCTAAATGACCGGCCCCAGCCAGAATGAGTTCAGGCCTCCTTGTATAGACTTCAATAAAGACCCGTAACGTGCCGCCACAATTCATCTGAATTCCGTCTTTTGCATGTTTATTCAATTTATATTCAACGATTTTCGATTGGCCATTTTGGATCGCCTTTACACTATCTTCGATCACATAGTGTTCAGCCAAGCCCCCTCCGACAGTCCCTTCAATGGTACCATCCCGGTAGACAATCATTTTTCCAACATGCCTGGGAGTCGAGCCCTTTGATTCAATAATCATGGCTAAAGCAAAGGTTTCGTTTTGACGCGTCAGCATGGACACTTTTTCCATCAGCAGCATGAAAAGCTCCCCCTATTTTTAAACATTAATTCGGTTGATATTGCTTCATGCTAAGAAAATAACGTAAAAGATGTAACGCAACGGTTTTTCTGTAAGCCGCAGTGGAGCGTTGATCGTCGATTGGTCTAATGACCTTATCGAAGGCTGCCACAATCGCAGCGATGTCTGCATCGGCTAATGGTATCGTTTTTCCAACCAGCTTCTTCTCAATATCAATGGAACGAACCATCGTAGGTCCGACCGCCCCGAAGGCAAATCGAATGTCATCGATTCGATCTTTGCTTATCCGGATGAAACCCGCAAAGGATACTTTGGCAATGGCATCTGCGTTGCGGTTGCCGACTTTCTCGAAAACGACATGTGAACCTTCTAATACGAACGGCAGAATAATCTCCGTCACTATTTCATTGTGAAAGCGTTGAACCCGTCGTGGACCTTGAATAAAATCGCTAATCGCAACCATGCGATCACCATTTACGGAGCGCAACAGAATCTTTGCATTGTATACATATAATAAAGGAAGCATGTCACCGGCTGGAGAGGCGTTGCAAATATTACCGCCTAATGTTCCCCGGTTTCTAATTGCCGGGGCAGCAATTGTTTTAATTGCATTCTTTAAAGCAAAAGGAATCAACGGATTTTCAAGTAATTCACTATAGGTACAGCAGGCCCCGATGTGGAGATCCTTGTGATGTTGATACACCTGCTTTAATTCGGAAAGATGATTAATAAAAACAATCGGTTTAGGGATTTTCGGAGGTACTCCCCTTCTACTTTTGTGAAGAACCATAACATCGGTGCCTCCGGCTATGATTGCACAATCTTCTCTATTCAATTGGCTCAACGTTTCGTCTAAACGCTCGAAGCGATACGCTGTTATTTTCTCTAACATAAGCCATCACCTTTTTTAGCTGCTAAGTTAATCGCCTCAACAATCATATTGTAGCCCGTACATCGGCACAGATTTCCGGAGATGCCTTCACGAATTTCAGCCTCTGAAGGATGAGGATTTTTAGATAACAAAGCTGCACTTGCCATAATCATCCCCGGAATGCAATAGCCGCATTGCACTCCCCCGGCGATGGAATAGCTCTCATCTAAAATTTTAAATTGTTCCGTTTCAATGATGCCTTCGATCGTTTGAATATCGGCACCAGAAATCGAGCCAATTGGAATAAGGCAGCTGTTTTGCAGGAGGTTATTCACAAAAACACTGCAGGCTCCGCACTCCCCTTCACCACAGCCTTCCTTTGTTCCGATTAACTCAAACTCATCTCTTAATAAATCTAGTAATCTTGCTGTAGCAGGGGCGTCAGTTTCTACCTTTCTTCCATTTAGTGTGAATTTAATCAACCCTCTTCACCTTCTTTCATCCAAAGACTTTCAATAATGACTTCCGGTGTAATCGGAATTTGCTGAAAAGAAGTTTGCAGGGCATCCTCGATCGCAGCTTGGACTGCTGGAGCGCCTCCGATTAAAGTCAATTCACCTGCGCCCTTCGCCCCGTATGGACCATCAGCATAGGGGTTATCAAAGACCTTGCTTTCAATTGAAACAACATCCAATGAAGTCGGCGGTCCATAATCCGATATGCTTTTTTGTTGGATTCTACCTTGCTTTGACGTCATCTTTTCTAGATAACCGTATGCTAGCCCTTGAGCCAAACCACCATCAATTTGGCCTTTCATAATCCGTTCATCGATGACCTTCCCAACTTCATAATTGCCGTATACTTTTTCTAACTTTATATTTCCTGTTAACGTATCAACTCCTACTTCAACCATATTAACGCCCCATGAATAAGCCGGGTAGGCATCTCCAGTGAAGGTTTTCTCGTCCCAAGGAATCATTTCACGGTGAACATAGTGCTCAACTACTTCCTGTTCCACCCCTGTTTGCCACTGATCCTTAAGTTTTATTGCGGCCCGTTCAAGCAATTTTCCGACAATCATCGTCGTCCTGGAAGCTACGGTCGGACCCGAGTCGGGAACCTCTTTTGTGTCGGGATAAGGGTACAAAATATCTTCGAACGGGAGGTTAAGTTCTTTGGCGACAATTTTACACAACGTCGTCAAAATACCTTGTCCCATATCAGAGTTTGAGATTTTTAGTGATACCTGGTCGTCCTTTGATTTAACCAGCTTCACCGTTGCTTTAATATGATCTCTTTCGCCACTGCCTGTAAATCCACAGCCGTGGAGGAACAGCGAAGTTCCTATGCCTTTTTTATAGCGCTGATTTTGTTGATTTAAGCGCTGAAAGTCTTCTTTTTTCTTTTTGTATTCTGACACGTTGAGTATGTCCTCAATCATTTCTTCCACTAATATCGGGTCGCGGAATGCACCTTTGGTGATGGTCGGGTCTCCTTGTTTGACGAGGTATTTTCGTTTATATTCAAGCGGGTCGATTTTTGCCAGTTTACTAAGATGTCCAATATGACTTTCGATTCCGGCAAAGCTTTGTGGAGCACCAAAGCCTCTGAAGGCACCGTTCGGAACGGTATTGGTTTTTAAGACATAGCCTTTTGCATGAAAATGCGGAATTTTATAAACACCGGCACTGTTTATTAATGCGCGCTGCAGCACGACAGAGCTCAATCCCACATTTGCCCCTCCATCGAGAAAAATGTCAACACACATGCTCAAAATATTTCCTTCCTTATCAAGGGCCGTTCGATATTTGAGTTTGGCCGGATGTCTTTTCGTCGTAACCAGCATATCCTCAGAACGGTCGAACACAAGCATTACCGATTTTTTGACTGCTCTTGCGGCAACGGCTACGTGACAAGCCATCATAGAAGGATAATCTTCTTTGCCGCCAAAACCTCCGCCGGTAGGACTTTGAACAACTCTGACTTCATAGTCACCACAGGCTAATGCGCTTAGCAATGCATTTTTTATATAATAAAGACATTGCATCGATCCCTGGACGACAATTTCATCATCCTTATAAACGGCGAGCATTCCTTGCGGCTCAAGGTAGACATGCTCCTGATAACCTGTATCATATTCTTCTTCGATGATTTGATGGGCTCCCTGCTCGATAGCTGAAATGTTCTCTAAGCTTTCCCCAAATTCATAGCTTGCCAAAACTAAGGATACTGATTTTTGCTTGATCGCTTCGTCCAATGTATAGATAGCCTGATGTTCTTCAAATTCAACCTTCACTTCATTTAACAAACTGTACAGGATATCCAGGTCTTTGCCCGTGAGCATGAGAATCGGCTCACCAATATAATTGACCCACTCATTGGCAAAAATGGGCTGATCTTCTTTGATAATTTTGACATAATTCGGTCCGGGGATATGCTCTGCTCCAACAGCTTCATACCCTTCCGGAAGGTTAGGTAATTGAATGGATATGATTTTTCCATAAGCAATTGGCGATCGATACAAAACACCATAAACCATATTTTCCACTTTCACGTCACTAATATAGGGCAACTGGCCCGATACTTTACCTTTATGGTCCTTTTTGGGCACTGAGGTGCTTATGTCTTTGAGATTCATTGCAACAACACCCTTCAACTCATTTTTTTAAAGGGATATATTCTGAATAGAAACCTCTTCCTACGATTTTATCAATGAGAATGATCTTTTATGATTCATTTCTATTCAAGATTTTCGTAGTTTTTAATTATATTTTTACTTCGAGAAATTTAAAGCTTTATCATAATCAATGGCTTTTTGGTAATCCTCCGGTGTATCAACATCAATTAATACTCCCGCATCATCTACATTCATGTATTGCTTTTCGTAACCACCCAGGACCACACGCAAATTACTCTCTGGATTGGTTTCGAGAATTTTCTGTTTCACTTCACTTGATAATTTAATGGGATGGCCGCCTTTATAGTCAAAGCTGGGAATAACTACGTTTCCTTTGTGTTTTGCTAGTAGCTGAACAGTATCTTTTTTAACAAGCGGACAATCTCCGGGTGTTATTAAGAAGGTTGGGGCATTTACTTCGTTGCAGCCCTTTTGAATGGAATGAAACATTCCCTGGTTAAAGTTTTCATTATAAACAAACTTGATCTGAAATGAGTAGGCATTTTTACTGATGATTTTGGCAATTTCCTCTTGGATGATTTCCGCTTGAAACCCAGCTACGACAATGACCCTGCTGCATAATCCTTCAAATTTAGAAATCGTTTGCTCCAACACGCTCATTTGCCCCATTTGCCCCATCGGCAAAGTCATTTTAAATGCATTCGCTCGGCTGGAATATCCAGCAGCTAGGACGATTGCTTCCATGTTTGTCACCTTCTACCTATCATTTTTCTTAATTCTCACAATAAAAGCACAAGCGGAGTAAGGATTAGCTGTATAGCCTATTAAGAGATCATTGATTGTTTATGCTTTGAATTTTAATTAAAGAATCTGGATAGTGTTTTTTCTTTATATGCGTAAAAGCCTCATTATATTACTTATGGTACGCTTCATCGTAACTCATCTAAATGAGGTTTTTTAAACTCTCATTTAATTCCATACTTAGTCCTTCATTCGATGTCACGGAAAAAGGATTAAAGCTAGTAGAGGTAGCAAAAGGGTATTCTGTTGAAGAAATCCAAGCAGTAACAGAACCAACACTTCTCATTGATGAAAACTTGAAATTGGATGCTTATTAATAAATAGTCTAGATTTTATTTAAAAATCGAAAGCATAACTAAACAAATACCATAACCCAATGATATGAAAGTAAAAAATATGGGGATGGTTCTCCCGTTTCTTAAAATGTAGGTGGAAGAACCCTCCTTTGTTTTAAAAAAATGTCATTATTTTAAAAAATTTTTCATGGAGGTTAACAATGAATATTTTGGTAATTATGAAACGCACCTTTGGTACGGAAGAAAAATTGTTTTTAATGACGGTCAAATCGATGACAATGGTGCGGAGAAGCAATGTGTGGCGTCCTAGAGCTTTCACGGAGTACCTATTATTACGAAGCAAAAGAACGAACCTCAGAAGACGATGTCACAAACGCCATTTTATATATTTTTGATAAAAACCGTAAGGCGTACGGAACACGTAAGATTAAGGTTGAATTAAAGAAAAGAGGCTTTACGGTCTCCAAAAGGCGAATTGGCCGGATCATGAAAGAACAGGGGCTTGTTTCCTCATATACAGTCGCTCAGTACAAACCGCAAAAGACTTCAAATAACGAATCAGTCCAGGCTAACGAATTAAATCGGGAATTCCTACAAGAAGAAGAGAAAAAAGTAGTGGTCAGCGATTTAACATATGTCAAAGCCAAACATAAATGGCATTACATATGTGTCTTTGTCGATCTCTTTAATCGTGAAATCATTGGATTTAGCACAGGACCTAACAAGGACGCCAAGCTTGTAGCTAGAGCGTTTGCATCGATCAAAGGGAACCTCCGTGATATTCAGCTCTTCCACACAGATCGAGGGAATGAATTTAAAAACAAGCTGATTGACGAAACGTTAACCATATTTGAGATTGGTCGTTCACTAAGTATGAAAGGTTGCCCTTATGATAACACTGTCGCGGAAGCGACCTTTAAAATCATTAAGACAGAGTTCGCCAATCAAACAACATTCGCAAGCTTAGCTCAGCTTACACTCGAATTTGGAGACTATGTGAACTGGTTTAATAAGTTGCGAATTCATGGAACTTTAGGCTACGTAAGCCCTCTAGAAAGTTGTCCCTTAAAAATATTGTTTGATTTAGTGTTGACAATCCAACTTAAATAAGTTAGAAGACATTCTTAATCAGTGTAATTTTTATCGAACGCATCAATCCTATTTGGTGTCGATTGACAAAATTGAATACATAGAATCGGACAATTATATGAAGTCATATAATGTAAAATTACATCACTGTAATCACAAGATTACCCTAAGCCGTCACAAATTTACGGCTTTAAAGAATCTCATCGAACGACATTTTTAGTTTTTTTTAAAAGTACCAAGGAAAGGAAGACATTTCTTTGGTACTTTACGTATCTTTAATTCCAACTTCCATACCATAAGGAATATTTGTACTTAAAAAACCAGAACTGTCAAGAACTGCTGTAATAGCGAATGCTGTAGGATGAGGTACATTTGGAAGTTTAACTGGCCATGTAACCAGTTAAACTCTTAAAGGTATATTGCTGTCATGTTTAAACCCAGAGTACCCTGTAGGCCTTAGAAGGGGGAATGGAGTTTTCGCCCTTACGGATGGGAATTAAAAGGTATCCTCCAAAGGGCATATTTAGTTTTCTTGGGAGTTGAAGAAGACCAAATAATTAACTTGTTTTTAGTCCCCGTTTGACATCAACCAAGTTATTTTTTGTTCAAACTTCAATTTCACTGATTACAGGAATGCTGCCCCGATAGTTCCATTAGAAAAAGGCTGCCGCAGCAACCCTTTTTATGAAGTAAACACAGCGATACTTAATGGATTTCATCAATTATTTTTTGACGAGTTAGCAGCCAGCCTTGTCCAGCAAATAGGAGGATTGAAAGAACAATAAAGCCAACACTTACCATTGTAATGGTTTGCACGTCAAAATATAATGCTCCCTTAGAATAATCAATCATCGCTAAGGGATACGTTAATGTGCAACCAACAATACTACCTGCTACGATGCTATATGTTATAAAGAGAAGAATTTGTGCAACGATAAGCTTGACTAACTGATTCGGTGTCAATCCAATTAGGCCTGTATTGCGTAAGCATGTCTTTTTGAATAAATGTAATGCATTAATGATTGAAATACTCCAAGACAAGTTGCAACTATTAAAATGAGAAGCACCCCAGCAAACAGTCCCAAACGCTGATGAAAGATCCTATCGGCCTCTTCTAAACTTGTTTTAAAACTACTTATGGTAAGCTCGGGATACATCTTTTTTAATTCCTCCAAAGCGAACATCGTTTTCTCTTCATCACTAGTCTGAACAAATAGCTCATCTAATACTAAGCTCCTCTCAAAAGGCAGATGAACGGATAAGTAGCCACCCTGCGGTCTGCAGCGTCTGTCAGGCCCAAGCGTCTAAGCAAATCTTCCGCTACCAGACGCGGATTGTCGAGGTATCGTAATTTGGCAATCAAGATTAGATTTTCCCGTCCGGTCGATATTTCGTCCGCGGCGGCAAATTGTCTGGTCAGACTGATCGCCTGCCGTACGTTTTCTGGCTTTAACGCGACATCGAATCCGTTTACGGTGGTGGTTCCGCTGTCTTGTTTGAGCAGCGTGGCCAGGATTTTTACAACCGCGGACTTGCCCGCCCCGTTGCAGCCGAGCAGTGCGAAAATACTGCCCTCTTCCACCTCGAAATCTACGCCTTTTAGAACTTGAAGCTGCTTGTAGGATTTCTGCAACCCAGTCACTTGAATGGATTTATTATTCATTCTAATCCCTCCTATATATAAAGCTGAAGGCGCGTGCTCACAGCACAGTAGCGCCTGCAACTGGGTTTGTCTATATAGACTGACAGATAATCAGTTATACAGCTTACTTGTTAAAAAATATAACTGAACAGCTTGTTTTCAAAAAAGCTATTCAGTTGGGTTGTTCAACGCTTATTTTTTCTTACCCACTCGATTCAGAATGCTTTTGTTCAAATTATTGCGTAACTTATCATCCCATCTTTTCGCTTGGTCGATAAGTCCATTGGCGAATGCTGTCACGTCTTCACCTGTCACTTCCAATACGTCTTTGCCATCTGCCGCACCATCTTCAAACAAATCAATGAGATCATACTGGATTCTCAGCATATCCATGCCGCTTCCAGAGGCAAAACCCCACATATAGTTGCAGATTTTTTTATAGGCTTCTGGGTAGTTGCCTGGCAAAGCTTCCACACGCGCCATCATTTCTTTGTATTCTTTTTTGTCGTCAAGTATCTTTTTGATGAAATTTACCATGATATTTAACCTCCTACTTATTTTTTATTCGTCCATATTTTTACTTGCTCTTCAACTCTACTCTCAATTTCTTTTTTCAAATCTACTTGCCCTCCTAATATACTCGCCGATTCTCCGTCTAGTTTTGAGAGAGCCATCAATTCATCGGCAAATGCCGCCACGTCTTCACCGGTAACATCTAGCACATGCTTGCCTTCTGCTGCACTAGCTTCAAACAGTTCATACAACTTGATGATTTCTTCACCAAATCCATATCCGAAATTCCACATGTACTTTTGAATCTTTTTGAACACAAATGCGTAATCTTTCGGTAGGGAATTTACTTTTTTCATAAATGCTTTGTATTCCTTCTTGCTTTCTAAATCGCCAATGATTAGCTCTATAAATTTCTTCATATTATTTCTCCCCCTTTAGGGTATTAATTTTTGATGAAACAAAATTCCATTTTCCCCAAAATTGTTCGAGTTCCTCGTGTCCTGCATTATTTAATGAATAAAATTTGCGAGGAGGACCCATTTCAGAACGCTTTTTCTCGAAATTCACTAATTCTTTCTTTTCCAGTCGCACCAAAATGGTGTAGACCGTACCCTCAACAACCTCTGTAAAGCCCATTTCATTGAGACGACGGGTAATCTCGTAGCCGTAAGTATCTCCCCGGCTGATAATTTCCAGCACACAACCTTCCAACACACCTTTGAGCATTTCTGTTAAATTTTCCACAGCATACACCTCCTAAGCTAATAAGTTATACAGGTATTCAGTATTAATGAGTACTGGTATAATGTAATACTATGTAGCGAAGGTGTCAAGTGTGCATTAAAAAAATTATAAATTTAAAAAGACACAAAAGGATTTGCTGTAAATGCGGAATAAGAAAAAGAAAACCAAAATAAAGTATGGATTTCGGTTTATCATTTTTATAAACGATTTAACTTTATTTAAATCGGTACATCTTTTTTTTATAAGGTACGACTTTATTTTAAAACTACAACAATGCTACAAGAAAAAAGACGATTAGCTATTGCTAGTCGTCTCTTTCACTTTAGCATAAATAGTGGAACGTGGGACACCTGTCATTTTGGCTATATCATTAACGCTTAAACCGTTAGATTCTCTTTCATCATACAGCTTTAAAGCCTTCTTAACGTCCTTTTCGTCCTTCCCTTTCCTACCCATATGTTTCCCCTGTGCCTTGGCACGTTCCCTTCCTTCTGCCGTTCTATCTTTAATTAGATCACGTTCAAACTCAGCAATAGCCCCCAGCATAGTAAACATTAGCTTTCCTGATGGTGTACTAAAATCAATCTGTTCTTTGATGAATACTAAAGCTATTCCCCCTTCTTCTAGTTCCTTAGCAATCTTTTGTAGGTCAAAAGTGGATCGTGCTAATCTATCCAACTTGTAAACAACCAGCTTGTCACCTTCCCTTAAATAGTCCAACGCCTTAGCAAGTTCTTTCCTGTCAGATTTAGCACCACTTTGTTTTTCCATGAATATCTTCTCGCAACCATACTCTTTTAACTTCTCTTCCTGTAAAGCCAAGTCCTGATCTTTAGTTGAAACACGTCCATATCCAATAATAGCCATTATGTGAAACTGAAGTTTAGCTTCCACATACATATTCGTTATGATTTCCTGTTGTCTGGACAAATTCCGAAGGTCTAATAGCTGAATTCCTCTAATTTTATGAGGTTCACCTTTGTAATACAGCACACACAACTGGTACGCATCGATAGCGTCTGTTTTTACCTTCCGTAAACTGGACTTCTTTGGCTGATATAAAATAATCGGATTTAGTAAGATATATAGAATAGCATGGTAATGCCCTGTAGATTTTAAAATGACCATAGGCATCTGCCCTGTCACTTTCTTTTAAAGAGTCTAAAAAATGATCTAATTCCTCTTTGATGTGCTTCATTGAAAAGCTCTTCCCATACGGTTTAGAATGATCTAAAACCTGAACTTGACTCTCTCCTTTTTGCCACATCCAGACCAGCAACTGGATTCATTGTTTTTTTCCCTCCTTTACTTACTAACCAGTACCCCTAGTCCTCCATGCAGTGTCATAGCTTCGCTTGTTATACGAGATCTACGTCCCAACTAGCCTCAAACATGTTTCTAAAGTAGTGGGTGGACAGTTTAGTTCACGAGATCAAGCGCGCACCCGTACGTCCTATCCTGGCTACTGATATAATAGATTCTATTAAAAAAGGTCAACAAACCTTTGATATGTACTACGCTACATTCAATTTCATTTGAATCGACAAGTCTTGAATAAAATGACAAAAGGTAATCTAATCGGATCACCAGCTAGAAATTCACTAAGATAATGTTCCGCTTCCTTCTTAACATTCCTGTATTAGTAAAATTGATAAAACCACCAATCTTAATGACTGGTGGTTTTTGTGTATTTATAAAAAAGACAAAGTATTTTAGTTCAAAAATACTTTGTCCCCCAATTAATATCCTAGATTGAACGACGGATGAACACGGCAACTCCAGTTCGCCCGAAGTCAAGGTTCAATACTTGTACAAATCTATTTCCAAGTAAACAACGTACAGCAGCTCTGTAGGAATCACCAGGATCTAAATTGTTAGCACAAGGAGCAGCACTTCCAATCACTGTAGCTTGTACAATTGTACGCTGAGCTAAAGGTATTAACGTAGCTCTTTCCCAAAGAATCGTAACTACATCAACAGATCTAGAACCAGAACAAGACATATAATTCACCTCTTTTCATTGTTAATATATTTAATGCAAATTCAGACAGCTTGGTTCATTCTTTTGTCATGAAAAAAAAAAAAGGCACTTTATTATCTGATTATTCAAGAAAAATTCTAGCAACTTATTCAAAAGGAAACGAGCGACAAAAGGGAAATCCAGGAACACTTTGAAATCCACCAAGTCGTCGAAGGCACTGCCCAGATTGTCGAGCAATACATCTGAAGCCGAGCCGCAAATGAAACTTGGCAGTACATCTGTCAAAGGACTTCTAGTCGATTTCGGCGATAGTATCCATTTAGGCAAGATTAACGAGAAGGATTATTAATGATTGAAGCCGATACGATTCCGTCGATAAAGGTGTTTCGCCGATTGAATTTTACAGGCCGGATAATTTTATGGAAATTGTGGAGCGGATCAGTAGGAAGGGGTTGGTTAATTAGGATTTTTTGAGGGACTTGTGATTATTGTTGTAATTATAAGAACTGTGCCATTTAAACGTTCGTGATCGTTTGTGTGATCAAAATTATGCTCTAAAACATGTTAATACGGGCTTCCTTAAATCTAAATACACTTAAAATATTAAATCAAAAAGACAGAGAGCTTATCTTTGCTACCTGTCTTTTCGTTTATGACTAAACATTAAGTTAAAATACACATCCTGTACGTCATAGTCGATTTCTATGGAATTATCCGTAAGCTGCATCCCTTAATTCACTTTTGAAACACTAAAAATCACACCAGCATCTTGATTGTATCGTTTTCACTATAAGGAGTCTCATTTTCTTCTTCATGGTAACTAATAATTTCACCTTCTGCCTAAGAAATATTAATACTACTAAACGTGAATATTCCTACTAATTAGACCAATAATAGTGAAACTGAAAACGATTTTTGAACACTTTAAATTGATCTATCTCCTTTACGTCCATCTTTTATTCTACTAACAATATTCCGTCGGCAATCGGGCGTTCACCTGCTGCATCAGATGGTCTTGTGACTCGATCATCCCCAACTGTCATGGTAGTCGATCCGCCGCCATCAAGATTGATAGCATCGACGGCACCTAATGACTTCATGACTTTCGCACTTTCTTCAAAATTAGCCCCTACACTCCATCCGGGTGCGCGTCCATCGATCGTGACAAATAATAGATTGCCATTTTCCTTGATTCCAGCAAGTGTTCTAGGGTTACGACGTTCCCCAAAACGATAATAAAACCCAGGATCTTCTTCCCAGTGAAAGCCTTCCTCTACGGTGTTAATGGAAACTTCTCCATTTTCCAACAATCGAGGACCTCCGTTAATCATGCTTGTGGTTTGGTCTAATTTTAATAGCTTTCCATCCCCGATGATTTCACTCTTCACCTGAATCTTCATCCCTTGTTGAGCATGGTCATGAAGCCACTCTGCTGCTTCCCCCGTTCCTGTAAGAATAGAACCACTGCTTGGAATGTCTCCCCCACGCTGGTTATGAATTTCCACCACTTCTCCGGCATGATTTACTACCACTTCCGCACCGTCGCCCGATTCTGTCTTTTCTCCAAATATGGAAGTATATTGGATAAATTCACTTTCATCCTTACAAGTAAAATCATGTTTCGGCCGTTCTGTTGTCATATCTCCTCCAACACCGCCACAATTGCGGATTAATCCTGGCTTCCGATTTAATCCATCCACTTCCCTAACCGCTCCATCAGATGAAGTAGCCTGAATTGACGTGGAAACAGATGCAATTTTTGCCTTATCATCATCATCAGAAGATAAAATCAGAGCTGAACGGCCATTAATCGCTTCACTGACAAGTTGACCATTGCTGGCGAATATACCGGCAAGATCGCCTGATGTACCATCATTCTCTCCTACAACAAAGTATCCGGCATTAACTCCTGCAATGGCAACATTTCTGTCAGCCATTTGGGTCAATGTTTCTTTTCCTATCACTGCATCATTTGCTAATTCTGGCACCACATGCCCTTGAAATCGTTCCTGATCCACTTCTAGGACGTTTACTACCCATGGTCCTGTTGTTTTCTCTCCGTCCTCTCCCGTATACACATTCCTTAGACCCGTATATCCCTTAGCCGATAACTGTTTTCTCATTTCCGTTGCATCCGCTTCCAGCTGATATTGGCCGATGCGAACAATGTATCCAAGTGGTCCTTTTTCCAGATCATCCATGGCCCGATCCGGTTCCCGAATGATACGAGCATTTCTGAAACCATCTCTCTTTAAATTTCCCAACAATTTCTTTGCCTGTTTCTGTGTTTCTACAAATGTCACATCCACTGTGTAAAAGTCTTTAGAAGATGTTTCACCACGAATGATTTTGGTATACATCACTCCTGGTGCTGGATTCATAGAAGTTCTTTTCTCTTGCAAATTAGGCATTCCAAGCGGAAGCACATGATTTTTCATATGCACTTGTGATTGAACTGGAGTTTCTGGAATGGCATTTACAATCATCACAGCAGTTAGACTAATAGAGGCGATAGGTAAAAAAGGCTTTTTCCACATTTCCATCATTTTTTTCCTCCAATAAAGTTATTTCCTCCTTTAACTTTATTGTCTAAATATGATGGAAAATTAAATGGACTATTATATTTCAATCAATTTTAAGTGAATGAAAATGAGCATATATACTCGATAAATATTACAATTCACATTTGTAAAAGGACTAATTTTCTTATACTTCGATTCTTAAACGATTGGGATATCTACTTTTTAAAATACTGCTACTATAAAAATCATTTTTCATTCAAACAAAAAAAGCCCTCATATTTTAAGGCTTTTTACTAAGCTAATCATCCAAATAATTTCGCAAAGGTATTTTCACCGGCAATACCGTCAGCTGATATTCCCTTGGCCCTTTGAAATGCCTTCACCGCTATCTCCGTTCCGTTTCCAAAGATACCATCTATACCATGTGGATTATGTCCTTCTAAATAAAGTGCAGCTTGAAGGATATAGGTGATATTCCCTTTCGCCCCTTTCCTAACATTAGGTGAAGCCGCTTTTGTTTGGGGTCCACATATTCCATCCACATTAATCTTTGCACCATATTGTTTATTCAATTCGGTTTGAAAACCCTTTATCAGTGCTTTTTTAGTATTAGGTCCATAATAACCATCCACATCTATTTTTGCATTATACCGGTTATTTAATGTCCTTTGAATGGACTTGATAGTCTGAGTGCCAGTATCCTTTGTAGGCGTATTTTTTACAATGACATCCGATTCGACTTGTGTTGCTGGTGGAGGGGTTCCATTCACTTTTGATATCAGTTTAGGCCTTGTTCCCGCTTTTAACTGAGAATAAGTTAGGCCACCCGTCATATCCAAGTGCGGATAATCTTTAAAGCTTGACCAATCCCCGCCCCAAGCAAAGCCCAAGGATTTACCAATGGCCGCTACCCGTTTCCATTTTGCATCAATTGTCCAAATGGCATTCTTTCCATCATCGCTAACTATGAAATAATCAATGGCTAGTCCATAGTTATGGTAAGATTGACCTGGTATCGCATTCGTCACTCTCGGTTTCGATAAATCACTATAGTTTTTTCCATCATAGATATAACCTAGGCGACCTTGACCATATAGCTTTGCTTGCTCTTCCATAGACCGATAACCTGCGCTGATTTGCACAAAAATACCTTCTTGGTATGCCTGTTTGACCATTTCCAATGCTGACTCTTTAACGACTGGATGAATTCCGCTTCCCATATTCTTTTCCGAACGATCAAATAAAGTTTCTAATTTAACAGTCAATTTAATCACCTCCTAATATGTTATGGTGCTTATTAGGAAATGCTTGTACACCTACCTTGACGTTCCAAAAAATCCAGTGAAATACAAGAAGCGCACCCCAATGGATTGCGCTTCTTTTCTATTATGAAGGCCTATTTTGATCTTCTTTACCGTTACCTATAACTCTAATCAATTCATCAAGCTTTTCATTTCTTTCCTGATCTGCTTTTGTCTTGGCATTGATGAATTTTATCACCTTAATTACAAAGTAAATGCTTAAAAAAAGAAGTCCCAGATAAGATAAAATCGGTATGATTGCAAATAGCCCGATTAAACTGCCGGCTTGGCTCATAAACAATTCCTCCTTTATGTAAAATATAGTATTATTATACATTAAAGACAGGATAAGAAGGAAACGGACACAAAAATCACCCAGCTATCAACATACTTCGCCAATCAATATTACCAGCTTTCAATTATTTTATTCGTAGTGTCCATATTTTCGCCTTCCAATCCTCTCCATCATAAAATGGAGCTATTAAAGCTGAAAGGGGAATGCAAATGAACGAAGGTAGAGATCCATTCGTTTCTTCACTCGCTTCTAATTTAAACATGCGGCTCACTCGTTTAGCAGAAGAAAGGGATATCCCACTGGAAAGATTGCTGGATACATCAGTCGAATTGTTACTAGAATATATGGAAGACAATGAATTGATCAATGACCATGTTAAGTTTAACAATGTTGAGGCCATAAATAAAAATAATGAAATCATTCAGCAAAGCAGGAAAATCCTAGAGAAAGATTAGCTCTAAAACACTCGGCCCTTACGGTTGGGTGTTTTTTCATCTGCTTATGACTTTCATCAGTTTTTTAACTACCGTGTGTCTCCACTGACAACTTTACCATGAACTGGTACTCAATTAATAAAGGGCAGCCACTAGGACTGCCCCTGTATAACAACTGCCTTACAGTTTAATGATGCTTTTTCTTGCATTTTTTACATTTACAACGCTTTCTGGGCACCCATACTTTACTGGGGTCATTATTCTCAAAACATTTTTCTACATAACAACAATATATTTCCATCCTAACACCCTCCTTACTATTGTATATGCATGGACTTATTGAAGGTGTGGACAAGTTGCTAAAAGTTTAGAAGGGGATTCATTTTCCATGGTTCTGTACAATCTCTAATGCAAGTGGGAGCAAACTGAAATCTCCCCAAGTTTTATGACCTGGAATAACGATTTTCGCTTCCTTATATACATTCATTAAATTCTTCATCGTATTTGGCCACGCTCCCATGTTAGCTTCATCAATGATCTCGGAATTCTTTTGTTCCAGCGCGAAAATCATATCTCCAAATAATAAATTATACTTTGGAAGTATGGGCTTCTCCTGGGAATTATGTTTCGATTTTCATATTTCCAACTCTTAAAGTTGTTGGTCCTCCTGCGAGGGAAACTTGTTCCACACTTATCCATTTAGGAATCTCTTTTTTACCTATTTCTTCACCTTTATTTTTAAATATGGTTTTTCCTGATCTCGCTATGTCTGTTAGTAGCTTGGACTTTCTGGACCTGCTTTTGAGCTAATTCCTTACTGTAAGGAATTAACTTTGTACCACTTGTTACTTTTTTCCAAACCACCTTGCCTGAAGTAAATCTATATGATTTTAAGTCATTACGGACTATTATCTTAGGAATCCGATATAGCTTAAGATGATACATATTCATATCAACAATGAAAAGACCTTTTGCGTTAAGGTCATACAAAAGAATAAGCTCTTCTTGTCTTCCATTATTCCTTACTGGCAGGTGATGAATTTAGGTTCACTTGTTACTATGTTTGCGATTTTCGTCATCATTGCGCCCCTGTTGATCTGCAGATTCAAAGTGCCGTCATCAGCCTGTTCTGGCGCTTTTCCTCAGTAAGCTGGTTTCCGAACATATCTTTGCCGGTGACTGCTTCGCCGAGGCCGTTGGCTGCAAGGAGTCCGTATATCCCGTATTCGGTTTTCTGAAGGAGGCTATAGTCCTTCAGTCACTATAATAAAAGGACCTTAACAACATACGTTAAGGTCCTTTTATTTTCCAGCCAAGATTTTTAAAAAAAATACTATTTTGATTTAACAGCTTCTCTTATTTGTTCTACGACATTATTAAGCCACTGTATAGGAGTTAATCCAATTGCGGGAAAATAAATTTCAGCATTAGTTTGAATATAGTTTTCCTTTTCTTGTTTTGTTCTATTACTAGTTAGAAATTCGTCACAATACTTTATTGTAAAAAGCAAACATTCTTTATTAGCTTCGTTTATAAACTCAGCTAATGCTTGTTCAGGCGAACTAATATCCTGGTGGAATGTTCCACCTAAAAAATCTTCTAACTCTTCTAAGTAATCATACCTTTCGTCCATTTAAATTCCTCGCTTCATTATTTTTCTGGATATCCTGTTAGAATAAAATTACCGTTTGAATCCTTTTTAAGTACAATTTTTGCATTTGTAACATTCTCTACAACTTCGGAGTTTCTTGATACACTTCTACCAATTATCTCTCCATCACCCTTGTATCTTAATGGTAATGTAGGTCGACTATTAGGTTCTGAAAGCCACTTTTGTATTTTCTCAATATTTTTGGGATTTTTTAAGACTGTAAAAGCAACTTTCTCAGCTGTAGGCCTATCTATAAAAGTAGAAGAACCAGTAATTCTTGGATTATTTCTTATCCTTTCTAATAATTCTTCATCAGTTTTCCCAACATGTCTTTCAATCAAATGCCCACCTCTTGACTCATGTACAGCCAGACCACCACCAGGTGCAAGAGAACTCTTATCTCCTGGTTTAACATTATCTATACCATTAGGAATACTCTCCCCTGAAACACCCTCTACTTTGCTATCCTTCACCGTAAATTTCTGATAGGCTTCCTTAATTGTCTGCTTTTCCATCATAACTTGGGGAAGGGTTGGTCCTCCTGCAAGGGAAACTTGTTCCAAACTTATCCGTTTAGGCATTTCTTTTTTGCCTAGTTCTTCACCTATATTTTTTAACGTGGTTTTTCCTGATCTCGCTATGTCTGTTATTGTAGCTTGAACCTTCTGAACCTGCTTTTGCGCAAATTCCTTGCTGTAAGGGATGAACTTTGTACCACTTGTTACTTTATCGGCGACCTTCGCCGCACCAGCCACACCGCCGATTACAAGTGCCATCAACAGCCCATTCTGGCGCTGTTCCTCAGTAAGCTGGTTTCCGAACATATCTTTGCCGGCGGCTGCTTCCTCGTTACAGATAATAACAATTTAACACTTGGGGGTATTAAAAAAATTATAGTGCTCTTTTAATTTTTAACGCTAAAAAGCACTCGTTGCCTTTAGTAGACAATCAAGCGCTTTAGGTTCATTTTCTAAATAAATCATTAAGTTTCATGTTTTAATGTTGACAGTATGACATCTATGAGGGGTCCTATCTATTAAAATGTTATCCCGCCCTATTTTCGTTCTTATTACCTAATATTAAAATTACATTGACACACCTTGAAGGTACAACCTTAATGAGTCATGAATTCAAATTAGAGCGTATCTTCGAGTGTAAACAATTTAAAGGTTGTTATTTTTTAACTCCTCAAACCACTCATTAGCAATATGATGGGCCGTTTTAATATTGTCATTAGTATATACTAAATCATACTTGTATTCAGCTTTGAAGTTCCCACTCTTAACATCATATATTAATTTCATCTCAGTGGGCATATCTCTTTCATATTCTTTGCACAATACTTTTATTTTTTCAGTATTTTCATTGATAATATCAAGTACCATAAACCCTCGTTCTGTAGACATATCGTATCTTTCTTCCCCATTTTCCAATGCATCATTCAATTTATGAGACTTTACATATTTATTGTTAATCAAATAAAAGAAACTGCTCGAAATAATTCCTTCTTCACATGAAGCATAAACATATACTTTATCAGCTCTATCTTCAACATATTCCATACATATGGATATCATATCTGCTTGCAATTCACTAAATATATCTTCAAATTCTCTCATACTACTTTTTCACTCCTTTGATTAATTTTTAAGATTTGCAGAACCAAACTCACCATCGATAGTGTATCTGACTATAAATTTCTCTGGACGCATATCGTTCCCAGAGTAAATTATATTTACATCAACTGATACTTTTTTGGGAGGTGTTTCTTTTAGAGCTGCAGCCCATAGTTCTTCAAGTTTCTTATATTGCTTCAAATTAACATCAGATAATTGCGAAACTAAATTATCAATTTTAGGTGAGCCTCCAAACCTATCACCTGCCAAATGCCCTGCATGGTCTTGACCTTTTACTTTACCAGGTGTGTTTTTGCTGTGTGACAATCTATCTGTTCTCGTTGTTAATTTTAAATTTTCTGTTTCAAATTTTACAATCCTACCTACATTATCTGTTTCATAAAAGTAATCATACTCTCCTGTTTTATATCTAATATCAGGCTTTAACCTATTTTTTCTTCCGTTTGTAAACTGTAGTCTGTTGTCCACTAATGTTTTAACTTCACTTACTTCAGTCCTACCTTTACCCGTACCCTTAGAAATACTCTCCCCTGAAACAGCCTCTACTTTGCTATCCTTCACCGTGAATTTCTGATAGGCTTCCTTAATTGTCTGTTTTTCCATTACAATTTGGGGAAGGTTTGGTCCTCCTGCGATGGAAACTTGTTCCACACTTATTCGTTTAGGTATTTCTTTTTTACCTAGTTCGTCACCTATATTTTTTAACGTGGTTTTTCCTGATCTCGCTATGTCTGTTATTGTAGCTTGAACCTTCTGAACCTGCTTTTGCGCAAATTCCTTGCTGTAAGGGATGAACTTTGTACCACTTGCTACTTTATCGGCGACCTTCGCCGCACCTGCCACACCGCCGATTCCGAGTGCCATCAACAGGCCGTTCTGGCGCTGTTCCGCTGTTCCTCGGTTAGCTGGTTGCCGAACATGTCTTTGCCTGTGGCCGCTTCGCCTAGGCGGCTGCGGTTAAGCCGTACAGATCGCACTTGGTTTCATGGCAGATAAATCATTGGATTAATATCCCATTTTACATTACCCTAAAACCATTATTAAAGATAGTTTCCTTTTTTTCTCTACTCATACACTGTCACAGTCATTACAGTCTATATACACGACAATAAAAATTTAACTCTAGTGTATTATGCTCTTTTAATTTTTAACGCTATAACGCTAAAAAGCACTCGTTGCCTTTAGTTGACAATCAAGCGCTTTAAGTTCATTTGTTTTTAAGTAACATTAAATTTGTAAGTTTCATAGTAACAGTATGACAACTTTTATATGTCGTGACAAATACTACGTTAAAACTTACGAATTTGTACGAGTTCGTTAGTTTAATATACAATTCATGTGTTTATATTCATCGCCCAGTAAAATGTCATATCACCTAAGCTCATACTTCTTTTTCTATCTATCATTGTCGTAATACTCTTTGATGGTACAACCATCATGAGTCTTTACTTTTTACAGCCGATTTTATATTGCAACGTCCTGGTAACCTACTTCAATTATTTTTTCATTTAATAGACGAAGCCCTAATCCATTTTCTATATCCCATGTACAATTAAATGTAATTCCAATATCTCGCCCCTCAAAAATATCCGCATAAGGAACAACAATTCCATCTAAAGTTATCATTTCTAGTATTTGATTTGTTGTTTCAACTAATGGATAATTTTCATTTAATCCAATATCATAACCTAGTTCATGTCGCTTTTGTTTGTAATAGTCTAAAATTGATTGCAATAAACTTAGCTGTAAATCCTCCCATTTTTGCATTAATGCTTGATATGCCATATACTGCTCTTCATCAAACTTTCCATCTTCTTCACCATCTACCATCAAAGATATCTCTTTTTCTTTACCAAAAAAATGAATAGTGGTATCCTTAGCCCAACCATACTCATACTCAAGTTCACCAAAAATTGGGTCGTTTATAGTCATTTTAAGATCTCCTCTTTTTGTTTATTAGCAAACCCTCCAGGTATAAAAGCTCCTGCATTTATTTCTCCTACACCACCCAGATGTCCGAATTCACTATTTATTTTTGTTGGCACAAGTTGCATTGTTTTAACATCATTTAATTCATGCCATGTTAATTTATTATTTTCTCGATATTTCTTTATATCTCTTGCACTAATTTTACCAGACTCCATCCCAAATTGGCTTGCTAATTCAGGTGAATTATTAAGTTGATCAGCTAATTTTTGGTCTGATTGAACAAAATTAGCTCGTCTGGCTTTCCCTCCATAAGTTCCTTTTCCTCCAAACATATAGTTGATTTCAACTTGTGCTTTTGCTGTCGGTGAAAAATCAGGAACAGCATTTTTATATTGGATGCCATCAATCCCAACTTCATCTAAAATTTGTTTTAATTGACGGTCCGGTGGCGGCTTAAGTATTCCCTTAGATTCACCCCTTATTCCCTCAAATTCAACCTTTGAATTCTCTAATGCAGGTGTCTGATTAAGCCTCGCTTCATACGAACTAGCAAATTCAGTTTGTCTAAAGGCAGGTGGAACTTCAGCACCCCTATTATTCGTCCCCTTAGGAACACTCTCCCCTGAAACAGCCTCTACTTTGCTATCCTTCACAGTGAATTTCTGATAGGCTTCCTTAATTGTCTGTTTTTCCATTACAATTTGGGGAAGGGTTGGTCCTCCTGCAAGGGAAACTTGTTCCAAACTTATCCGTTTAGGCATTTCTTTTTTGCCTAGTTCTTCACCTATATTTTTTAACGTGGTTTTTCCTGATTTCGCTATGTCTGTTATTGTAGCTTGAACCTTCTGAACCTGCTTTTGCGCAAATTCCTTGCTGTAAGGGATGAACTTTGTACCACTTGTTACTTTATCGGCGACCTTCGCCGCACCAGCCACACCGCCGATTCCGAGTGCCATCAATAGTCCGTTCTGGCGCTGTTCCTCGGTTAGCTGGTTGCCGAACATGTCTTTGCCTGTGGCCGCTTCACCAAGGCCGTTGGCTGCGAGGAGTCCGTATATTCCGTATTCGGTTTTCTGAAGGAGGCTAAAGCCTTTTGTCGTTTTATAAGCATCGAGCGTGTGGTTCGCTGCGTTGAGTCCTTTGGCCGTTTTGTATAGGGCGCTTCCGCCTTTGATGGCCCGGCCGGCCCAGCCGACGACGGGGATGAATCCAGCGGCGGCCATGGCGCCGGCGGCGATTCGTTCGGCTTCGGACAGCTTGCGGCCCGTTACTGGATCGAATCCGGTTGAGGCCCTGATAGAATCATAATATCCCGTGAATTCCCCTGTAAAGGTTTTTGTCGTATCCCAGGCTTTTTCATACCATGGGCGGTTTTCGAGTTCTTCCATTTCACGTTCGATTTCCTTAGCTTCGGCTTGTTGCTTTTTGAAGGTCTGATAGTCTTTCATCTGACCGGCTACTTCATCCTTCACTTGATAAACGTCACTATTCTTAAATGCCGATTGGTTGAATGTCATAGGCGAAACCTTGCCGTCCTGTTTGGTGGCATCAAGCAAGGCGCGGAAAAGGCCAACGGCCACGTTTTCCTGTCCGACGGACAAATCATATTCCTCGACCAATTGCCGGTCGACATTCTCGACCTTTGTCACGGTGTCATCCAGCCTATGTCCTGACAGCGTGATTTTTTCATTAAAGTCTTTTTGGTCGAACATATCAAGAGATAGGATATCACCAATGCTGTCGAGGATCCTTTGGAGATCGCTCGCTTGCTCATCGACAAGCGACTTCGCTTGGTTGATGCCATTCGAAACTTCCCCATCTAAAAAGGGAACCTCGACCACCGTATTTCCGGAGAGGTCCGCCTCTTCCAGACTGGCCGGAATGCCTTCCAAAAAACTGATTTGGGTAGTGAATAGTTCCATCCAGGCGTCCGCCACTTCGATTTGTGCTTCATAGAAGCTTTTGATGGCCGCCGCGCCGGCTCCTTGAAACTCGTGATCAAGGCCGACGATCCCCTGAAATTCCTTTTTCAGCGCAGCAACTTCCTTCTTTAGTTCTTCATATTGCTTGGCTCGCGACTTGGTTGCGGCCGTCAATGTCTCGGCTTCATATATTTTCATTTCACAGGATACCCCTGTGAAGACGTATGGGCGATGGCTTCATCCTGCTCTTTTAATAAGTCAATGTTAGCACGGGTATCTTCCACATTTTGCTGGACGATCTTGATATATTGCTCAAAGACCTTCTCCAAATTCGTTTCGCGATCGATCCATTTCGAGGTGAATTCCAATTTATTGTTGCCAAGCTCGCCTGCCGGCAGATTTCCAAGCTTGACTGTACCAAGAGCCGTCTTCACCTGATCAACTTGTTTCGTTACGGCAGGATGATTCAGTTTGATTGTCGTCATTAAATCAACCGCCTTTTTAAATCTGATATTTTACTTTCCAGTTGCTCAAATGCCTCTTCACCTTTGCTTAAAAGGTTATCGGCTTCTTGGGCTATATTCCCCGCTATATTCAGGAGGGTATTCTCGGCACTTAGCTTTGTAATCATCGCCTCAATCTTCCATTGGTAATCGTCATAATCGTCATGAATGATGCTAAACATGACATTATAGGCATCATGACGGGCTTCCTGAAAATGATCCGAGCGCTTCCCGGTCCAACTACCACCTAGCTCTGGGTCTTTTATTTTCCTAATCTCGTTAAGACACATACTCTGTTCTTTTATGATATCGTTTTTCGCTTTTTCTAAACGTTCAATTTTCGCATTTAAATCAGCTTTTTTACTGGAGATAGCAGAGTGTATATTACTCAAAATATCTGCATATACCATGAAACTCACCTCAAGAATAGTATATTTATGCATTATCTGTCATATTTTTCTTATTTAATTATAAGGATTAAAGTCCGAGAGTTAAATAGGGAAAAATATGCTATTTTGTCAGTTAACAGAGAAGATTGGCATGATAAATATCATACATACCATATTCTTTATACCCTGGATTTTACCAATTTTAAACAAGTGAATAGATCGTCATATCCTTAGATCGTCCATAAGAATTTCAACCACTTCATTCAAACTGCCCTTTACCGTATCTTAACACCAAATCTTCCCGGACAAATTCCCTGCAAGTGGAAGATAGATGTGACCTTTGAGGATGTATCAAATCTCCAAATGGCAAATCCCCGACAAATTTAACTTCACCTTCAAAATTCTGTTCGGATTCAGCATCAAAACCGGATACTTTTACAAAGCAAGTATTATGACCGGTTTTCATATAATCGATTATTGTTAACACATGATTATGTACATCACTCATTCTTTTCCCTCCAACCTTGAAAACATTTAAGTATATTAAGGATTAAATCAAATCGTTTATCTAGGGGCATTAGAATATTAGAAATCAGGAACACCTACTTTAGAATCTCTTATTCTTAATTTTTCTATGTATTGAATATTATATGGTTAATCTATTCACAATATATTAACTATACCTTTATTTAGCTGCCGTTTCATGTCTTGATTTTCCAATTCATTCACTTATGATTTTTTATGTGTCCCAATAAATGCGAAAGAATAAACACTGACATAGTAGTGGATATTCACCCCTTAACGTGTTTATTATTTCATATTACTGCCATCTAAGGTCAGTCGTGCCCCCCAGAGGACCTGCCCACTTCTATATAGATTTATAACCTGCTATAATCTAAGGAATTGGAGGTGTGAAAAATGAAAGAATTCATCCAGATATTAGCGGAAATCGTCAATAATCTTCACGATTTCATCCTATTCTTTGTGAGCGATACATTAAATTCAAATGCAACGGACAAGGATTTGCATTTTTGGATAATGGGAATCATCGGTATCATCATCTTTTTGTTCGTGTTATTTTTATCTAATTTAATTTCCCGGATGCGTTTTGGGATTACGATACTTTCTTTCCTTTATACCTTTACTGTCATGGTTGTTTTAGTATTTGCAATTGAAATTCAGCAGGCCCTTACCAGCAGAGGGAATATGGAATTTCAAGATGCTGCTGTTGGCCTTTGGGGCTTCATCGTATTTTTCATGGTTTTTGCTGTAGTGTCATCCATATTCCTTTTAGTGAAGAATTTTTTCAAGCAATCAGAAAAAAGGTAACGACAGGTCACCTTGCTTAATTTATTCCTTATGGCCATTGGATTTATTATTGGCGGGAACGGGACACTCTCTGTGGCAACATCTTAAAATGGAAAGGGAAAGTTACAGAGAAGCCTTTTTCAGGCGAGGTAATGAACACATGCTATCAATTACTTCGGTTCACTTTCGTTAAAATCAATGCTAAACAGATTAAAAGAATCGTCTTCATTCAAACGGTCCTTATCATACCCGGATAATTCAGAACTATTTTCCCTGCGACGGCGATTTACTTCCCTTAATTCCGCTTCTAGAAATTCAGCTTGACCGTGGGAAAGCTTGATCGTGATTTCATTATTATTTTGATCATCTGCAGCTTTCAAGAGGACATAACTATCCGCTGCATTACGTAAAGTCACGTTGCTTAGTGTTAAGTTCATGTTTGCGAGTTCATATCTTGCCTTCATAACGTAAAAAGAACCTCCATCGGAAAATACCGGTTAAAATGGTGTATATTAAATATACTTTACTTCAAGATATCTAAATATACAAATTCTTTGTTTAGAAAAGCCTTGAAATCTAAAGAAATCTGCCCACTTAAAGAGCTTTCCGAGACAAGAAATGGAAAAGTAATGCGCCGTGTCATTAAAGCCCCTTTATTGAATATAGATCCGGTCAAGTTTCTTCCCTTGAAAATCCAGAAGTTCTGGAAACGATCAAGCATTTGAATGCGAATTCATCCCTTTCTTAAATAAAAACAGATTACCATGAATGAAGTCACATTGACTATAAACAGAACCCTTCACTATCGGAAAGGTTCCATTTGTTTATAATTCTTTCTCAATCGCGCAGGTAATATCGTATGGGCCCATGCTTTCATTTGAATTAATGACGGTTATCATTCGATTTGCCGGGTATACCGCAGAATTGAAACTTACACCCTGATCATAGCCCATTATATGACATTTAAAAATCCCGTCATTTTTTTTACTTATCCATATACCATACCCATAGAATTCCCCTCCATCTTCTCAGCCTTTGATGGGAAGGGAATAAATATTCGTTCTCCATGTTCCATTTTCTTCGTTTATGTACCCTAGCGCTGTGTTTTTAGGGAGCTTGTCCATGGAGAAGTAACCGGAATCTTTTCTACCACAAGGCAGAAAGATGTTATTGTCAATATATTCGGGAAATTCAAGCCCGGTTTGTTCCTCAACAATCAATCCCAATACAATATAGCCAGCATTATTATAATGAAATCTTTCCCCAGGTTCGAACATCATCACATCATCTTGAAACATGGGCAGAAAATCTTTTAATCTTTTTATATGGTACATCGGATTTTTCTGCCATAGCTCTTCAAAGTCCTCCATCACTTCTTCATCAAAGTAATCAGGAATACCCGAAGTGTGTGTTAAGAGGTGATGTATGGTTACATTTTGATGGAAATCCGGAAACTAAAAACTCGATCGGAAGACAGTCTTTAAGCTTAAAATCAAACCTAAGTGTCCCTTTTTGTACTAACTGGCAAATGGCTATCGCAGTAAACAGTTTACACCCAGAAGCAATTCCGAACCTTGTTTCAGTCGTATTCATTATTTCATCCAATCGATTGGAATAGCCATGTCATGAACTATATATTAGATCATCTCCCGTTTTCACACCGATTACACCGGAGAATTTAATTTCCTTGCTAGTTTCTTTAATAAGCCTGGATAGATCCAAATTGAGAGCCGATATTTGATTTTCACCTTTACTGGTAAAATATTTTTATTACTCATGTGTTAGCAAAGTGATATTCATTGGTCTTCCCAAAAACGCCCGCACCTTTAAAAGTGATGCGGGCGTTTAAATTTACTTGAACTTCTCGGCTTTACCCATTCTTTTATTTCCACCAAGTATCATAAACGTTAATGGCTTCATTACGTTTATGTTCTGTTTTAGTATACCATCCTTCGATGATTTCGGCAGCTTCCGTCCTGATTTCCTTTCCTTCAAGGTAATCATCGATTTCGTCGTAACTAACGCCTAAAGCCACTTCATCAGGAATTAATGGTTTGTCATCTTCTAAATCGGCCGTTGGAACCTTCGTATAAAGACGCTCAGGAGCACCGACGAATTTCAGGATTTCTTTTCCTTGCCTTTTATTTAATCGATATAATGGGATGATATCCGCTGCACCGTCACCATGTTTCGTAAAGAAACCTGTGATTGCTTCAGCCGCATGGTCCGTACCAAGCACGACACCTTTGTAAAGTCCGGCTAAATCATATTGTACCTTCATCCGCTCACGCGCTTTGACATTTCCCCTTAAGAAATGCGATAGTTTTTCAGAAACGGCTTCTTCCACAGCCTTTACTGATGCATCCACCGCTCCCTTGATGTTGACTGTAACAGTTTGGCTTGGCTTGATGAATTTTAAAGCCAACTGCCTGTCATCTTCATCAGCCTGTACTCCATATGGCAAGCTAACAGCAACAAACTTATAATCGCTGCCATTTTTTTCTTCATTCAATTCATTGACAGCGGTTTGGGCAATATACCCCGCCAGTGTTGAATCTTGACCTCCAGATATTCCAAGTACAAAACTTTTCAGAAACGTATTTTTCTTCAAATACCCTTTTAATAGATCAACACTTTTCCTGAATTCGACTTCAGGATCGATCGTTGGTTGGACAAGTAATTTTTTTACGATTTCTCTTTGTAATGGACGCATTGGCAAAGCCTCGCTTTCTGATAAAATAGATTGGTCATTTCGTTAGCATTCTCTCTACATTTGCTTTAATTTCATCTATATTCCTCATTTTATTATCCCAACAATCCTGGCTTAGATCTACCGGGTATTCTTCAGGATTAAGTGCACGAAGGTACTCAGGCCATAATACTTCGAGATTTTTTTTCGTGAAGGCCTTGATTTCATCAATGGTTGGTAATTCATAAATCAAGCTGCCTTCCTTGAAAATATCCACATGCAGATCAACGGCATCGAAATCCGTGACAAATTTACTCAGGAAGGTATGGACAGGATGAAACATTTTTAATTTTTCCTGTTCCTGAGGCTTTTCATATTCCATGGCCAAATAGTCGCCTTCAGCATGGTTGTTCACTTTATTGATGATTCGATATACTCGTTTTAAGCCAGGTGTCGTAACCTTTTCAGGGTTAGAAGAAATTTTGATGGTATCTCTCATATTCCCATCTTCTCCCTCTATTGAAACCATTTTATAAACAGCACCAAGCGCTGGCTGGTCATAAGCCGTAATCAATTTGGTTCCGATGCCCCAAATGTCAATTCTTGCTCCTTGTTGTTTCAGGTTGATGATCGTATATTCATCCAAGTCATTGGAAGCGACTATCTTCGCATCATGAAACCCTGCAGCATCGAGCATACGTCGTGCTTCTTTTGATAAGTAAGCTAAATCACCGCTGTCAAGACGGACGCCAATGAAATTGATTTTATCGCCCAGTTCCTTGGCAACACGGATTGCATTGGGGATGCCAGAACGCAATGTATCATAGGTATCAACCAAGAATACACAGTCTTTATGGGAAACAGCGTATTTATGAAAAGCCGTATATTCATCTTTATAAGCCTGGATCATGGAATGGGCATGCGTTCCTGAAACCGGAATCCCGAACAGCTTTCCAGCCCGTACATTACTAGTGGAATCAAAGCCAGCAATATAGGCCGCTCTCGCTCCCCAAATTGCAGCATCCATTTCTTGTGCCCGTCTTGAACCGAATTCAAGGGCAGATTCATCTCCAATAACTTGTTTTATGCGCGAGGCCTTTGTTGCCACGAGTGTGTGATAGTTCACAATGTTTAGCAACGCCGTTTCTATGAGTTGTGCCTCAGCAAGCGGTGCCTCCACCCGTAAAATCGGTTCATTGCCGAAGACAAGCTCTCCTTCTTTCATGCAGCGGATCGCTCCCGTGAAACGAATGTTTCGCAAATAATCTAAAAATTCTATATCATAGTGCAGATCATTTTTTAAATAGTCGATATCACTTTCCGAGAAGGAAAAGTTTTGAAGGTAATGGACAATTTTTTCAAGTCCCGCAAAAATCGCATATCCGCTGTTAAATGGAAGCTTTCTGAAAAATATTTCGAAAACTGCCTTTCGGTTATGTGTTTTGTCCTGCCAATAAGTTTGGGCCATATTGATTTGGTAAAGATCAGTGTGTAATGCGTAACTGTCGTCGTTGTACTTTTTTTCCATGGATAGTTCCTCCCAAAAGAGAAGCATTCGCTTCCCTTCTATTCTGTTGCGTTAATGAATATTATAAAATGGTTGCTCCTAGAGTTCCTTTAAAATGCCCAAGGGCCCAATGGTGACCGGCATCATTGAATGAGGCCACTGCATTTTCATATATAAAAATATTATATCCTAAATTATAAGCGTCGATTGCCGTATGCAGAATGCAAATATATGAATAGATAGTATATCCAAAAACCCACTTCGTGCCTGTCAGGGCAAGGTTTTTTCTAAGCTCATTATACAATTTTACTTCAAAAGTACAAAATGGTATACAAAAATGACCGCCTTTCGACGGTCAATAAGCTATATTTTTTCAACTCTTTCATGTCTCTTCACTACTTGTTTCATCATTTTTTCAATAACTAATGCCTGTTCCGCACACTTCGTTTTGTAAGCCATTAACGTCTTTTTCATTTCAGAAACTTCTTCCATTAGTTGTTCTACAGTTAGATTTTTAATCTCTTCTACCGAAGAAAGGTTCTTTTTAACCCTTAAATCCTCATGAATTTCATCAATTTCTATAAGCAAAGTTTGATACCATGCCTCTAAGTATACCTTTCTGTTACCAGAATACAAGCTCCTAGGTGTCAATTGTAGAGTCGAGGCTATCCTTTGTAAAACTTCTTCCTTACTCAGTTTTTGAGTGAGGTATATCCCCTTCTGTGCTCTCCTAATAAACGTTCTTTTTGCACTGGCACTACCTCGAGTTAAATCCGCATGGGATATTTGTTTCTTAGCCATTAATAACACCGCTCTTCACAAACTCATCCATTTGCTTTGCTGTAGGACTCGGTAACTTCCTATAATGCTTTTTAATGTATTTTTCCGCAGTTTTATATACCTCTTCTTCAACAGCTTTAGCTTCTTTTTCTGAAAGATGCTTAAACTTTCGGAATAGCTCATTAAACGTCTCAGGGTTTAAGTCTTTTTTAATGTCGTCTATCCTTACCGGAAGCGTTCTTTTCTCTACTCTAACTTTGGTCTTCTTTAGTAAAGTTTCTTGGTGATGAACAAAGACAACCCATCTTACAAGCTCTGCTTTATGTTCCAGTAACATATCTTCATCAGGACTGTACTTCTTACACTTGTAACATTTTAATGTGTGGTGAAAACAAGTTACCCTCTCATGAGCGTTGCAATTGTGTGTTCTCATAGGAAATCCATTTGGGATTTCTCCATCCGGTTGAGATTGTTTTGTCGGAAGATCAACATCATTCATTTCCTGTAATAGTTTGTCTATAAAGGATTTAGCGTTTTCCTCATCTTCCACCACATCAATAACCATAGAAGCCTTGTTGAAAAAACTCTCTTCGCTGAGCACCTTTATGTCTTCTGTAACAGAAGCAATGGTATTTTTGTTCACATCCGTTTGTATTCCGTACAAACCTTGTTTTGATACATCTTGGAGTGCATCCAATACATCATTCCCTGCTGTGAGGGTGTAAGAATATTGAGATGCTAAGTCTTCATGCCCTAACCTATCAGCGATTTCCTCATTGGAAAGTCCTTTCAGTTTCAGGTAAGTCGCACCCATTCTCCTTAAATCATGAGATGTGAAGTACCTACCACTTGGCGGAGGGTTCCCTTTCCATATTCTTTTTTGTAACTGTATGAGATAATAACTTATATAGGTTGGAAGTAAAGGAGTGACATTAGACGCACCTGCAACCAATCTCTTTGCTTTTATATCGTCGCCGCCATTATATAATTCCGATTTGATTTCTATGGGTTCTGAAGGGGCTACACTCTGTAATTGCTTAACCCATTCGACAGCGTTTTTTGAAATTTTAATATCATGATGTTTATCTGTTTTTGTTTTATGAAAATGCAAGATGCTATCACCATACACGTTATGTTTTAGGCAATTTAGCATTAAATAAGCTATCTCATGCGCCCTTTTTGCGGTCTCTAACATCAATAAACACAATTTTCTTTCTCTGAAGTATTGCAACTCATTATCTTCATGATAAGGTGATTGGTCATCTTGCAAAGTTTCTATTAATTTAACTGCCTGCTTAAAATCAATGTGTTTTCCATATCGTTTATCGCGTGTCCCTAAGTTGGTACTTGGAATAATCCGTTTTTTATTAATATATAACTTGTTTTTGCTTGAGTATAAATCAAACCAAGTTTCTATGAGATAGACATGTTTAGAAAACTTCCTAATATCGTTATCCTCATCCATATCAACAAACGCATCCATTAAACCTCCTTGAAGTACATCTTTAATGGTGTGTACTTTGTTAGGATAAAGATAGTTCACGCACAAAATACGTAAAGCACGGGAATATTTTTTCCATGTGGAGGCTTGTATCTGCTTATGGTGGACGGTCTCCGAATTACCATCAATATCTGTGTTTATATGAAGCTGTCCTTTATCTACTCTATTTTTCAAGAAATCAAAAACATACTCCTTTATATGGAGTGTTAGCTCCGTTTTAAAGGCAGGAGACCCTTCCGACCAGAGCACTGACTCTAACTCGAAAACGTCCCTTCTAACCGAAAAACTCATTGGTTCCTGGGTTGATGACCTTTCTTCCTTGGAAAGTAGATAACTTAGTAACATAAAAGTGTTTTGTTGTCTTGCCTTACTGTTCGAGTTTTGAAACTTATCCGCGACCTTTTCTAATAAATCATCAGTTATTGGCTCGTGACCCATCCCTTTAATTACCCCGTATCCTGAAAACCATCATTTCAAAGCGAGAGTTTGTATTGATTTTTTGTCTTTAGCCATTCTTACTGTGTCATTTCCGTTCAGAGGATTCCATGTTTTATAATGATTGTTAAACAAGTCCGAAAGGATTATGAAATTAGGCATATCCTCTAAGGGTAATTGATAATGGGTCAAAACATTCATTGTGTATTCTAAAGGTAATCGACATCTTTGTATAAAAGCTAGAGCTAACAAATAGTTTTTCATTAAAATTTCATTAAAGCTCTTTCCTCTTCCGAGAAATTTCGTAACGTCAGTTTGAACACACTCATGAAACGGGACTTTAAACATCGTCCTCCTATTTTTTTGTCCGATTGGAGCAAGCCCACTCCACTCTTCGACTGATAAATGAACTTGTTCATACATTTTTATAGGAATTCCTTTTAATATGACATCATCACTCTTTTGAAGCGAGAGAGAAATACCCATTTGATAATGCCTCCTTAATATCTTTACCTAACAATTTCAATCTGACCATTTCCCATATCGTCTCTGGACTCAAACGCAAGTCAGTAAGCCTTTTTTGAATTAGGGCCTGTGTCATTATAGAAGATGCTGCGATAGGGTTATTGTCTGTATAATCCTTACTGTTCTGTACTAGATTTCTGTGTTCCCGAAAAAGAGTTGCTAGCAGTTCAATCGCTTCCTCTATTTCATCTCTTCTCAGAACAAAGAAGTTACAGCCCCAGCATCGATAGTAAGTTTCACAGTTATCTTCAGACATACACCAACCCATATCCCTTTTACGACCATATTGTTTTAGGAAAGTAGTTAAATTCATGTCTGACATGAAAACATCAAACAACTTACTATCTTCAATGGATTCATCATTCCACATTTCAATGATTTTCAGATAGAATTTCCCTGAAATCTCCTGCTTTTCATAACCATCAACTATGGAGTATAGAAGAGTGTTACGCGAGATTTTACTTCTAAGGTAACGCATAGACATTTTTTCGTCATGATGACCGAGTACAAACTGGGTCGCCTTTATATTTCTTGTTTTGGCTTGTACTACGGTAGCAATAAAATGTCTAAATCCGTGGGCGCCTATCTCAAACATATCACCATCATTTTTAATCATATAATCTTCAATCTCTTTTATCCGAGGGAGAATTCTATCTTTTAAAAAAAGCCTAATAGCAGTACTTGGTAGAAGACCATTGACCTTATCTTCATGGAAAAGGTGAACATACTTCTGCTTGTTTTTAGGATTAGTAATTGCTCCAAATCCTTTTTCATGGGATCGTTTCTGAAGGCGTTGTATCGCTTCAATTCCAATGCCATCAAACAGAGGGAACTGTGCATTAACATTGCCAGCTTTATCCCTGTATGTGGATGTTAACCCTAGAAAACTATCACTGTTTAACATGGGCTTAAGGCAATCTAACTCAAGGTTATGAACAAAATCAAATCGAACAGGACAAGACCCGACAATCAGCCAGAAGTCCCTACATAACGTTTCCCTTTCAGTTTTAGGATCATACGCATAACTTTCCTGAATTATTCTTTGAGCTAATCCTTCTATAGGAAAAGCACGACCATCGCTATTTTCTTGCTCTGCTTCTAAAGCACGATTTATTTTTGACGAAAGCCCTTCAGGGTAGTCTATAGCCTTTGGAAAATCAGGGTACTCATTTAACCCCCATTCAATAAACAATTTAGCATTAATAATATGTGCATAAGTATAAGATGTGCCAAACTTCAGATCTAACCAAGAATAGTAAGCCCAGAACTCTGTTCTTCGGAAGTTTGATAACTGTACAGTATCGCTTTGTTCTTTTAGAAATGATAGAAAATTTGATAAGGTACTAATTTTCTTATTTATAGTTGTTTTTAAGTATCCCCCGGCTATCAAGTATTTGTGATAATCTCGGATAGGAGTTTCAAGATGTGGGTGTTCATTGGCCAGTTTTTCAACCGGAAATATTTTTTTATTATTTTTATAAACAATTTGCTTCTTCGTTGTATAACCAAGAGCGAACCTTGCTTTTTGTATGATATTTCTTGAGGTAACGATCGAGTTTAATGACCAGTCTACACAGCTCTCTAGTACATCTTTTTCCGTAATATCCTTCAACTTCTTTCCAAAAGTAACGCACAACTTATAAAAACTACTAACAAAAGGCTCTTTCTCGGAGTCCCTTCTCAACTTTTTTAGTGCTTCAGCTTCCTCTTCAGTGACAAACTGGTAATGCTCGGCTAACTCCTTACATAATCCTCCCACAGCATTATAAAACTTACTAAAGTAATCTATAATTGCTTTTCTATATTCAGGATGTTGCATTATACCACTTTCCATTGCCCAAGATAAAATATATCTTGAGTCCTTTTTGTTGCCCCATCTGATAATATGTTCCTTTTCTTCTAAAGGAGTTTTCAGCCAAATCTCCCCTGTGGAATATTCAGCTTTCAATCTTCCCAATATACCTCTTAAAGATTTCTTTCTCGTCTCACCGTATTGGTTTACTATAGACAATTCTTCAATCTCAAGCCACTCTGTTTTCATCAAATTCATACCTTTCCACCATTTTTGAAAGTAGCAGCCATATCTCCTACTTTATCGTCTGTAGGCAAATTATCGCGTCCCGGCAGGTAATGAAGATAAATTGTTCTAGTTGTTTTTTCATCTCTATGACCTAACCACCTAGAAACATCGAAAATTGGTTTGCGTTTAATGCGGATTAAGCTAGTTGCAAAAAAATGTCGGAAGGAATGCGGGGAAAAGTTGAGGTAAAAATTTTCTTTTTCAGAACCGGAAATAACTCTTCGGTACTTAGAATAAATCGTACCACCGGTAATTGCCTCTCCCTTTGAATTATTTGAATTTGAGTAAAATAAGTAATCATGTTCTAGCCCTATCTCTTCCATTAACAACTGTCTTTCCTTGATATGCTCAAGTAATAAGTTTGTGAGATCCTGCTGCGAGAAGAAGTTAGGAATTAGTCGTGTTCTGACAGTTTTATTTTGTGATTGAAAATTGGCAACCTCTCTTTTCACTACACAACAAACCCATGCTTTTAGCCTGTTATCATACGATAAATCACCATGCATCTCGCTCTTTAACCATACCTGTGCCCTGTTAATATCCCAAAGGTAAAAGTCCTTAGGTACGTTTTCAGAAACAAAAAGAAGGTTTCGAGCCTCAGACCTTCTAAGTCCGAAGGACTTCAAGATGTAAAACAAAAGTCTTGTTTGGATATCGCCTGGAGGAATCAATGACATGAAATTGTTTACATCTTCTTCAGTCATCACTTCTTCCGATAACGGCTGGATGTGCCCTGCTGAAGCGTTTGGAATTCTAAAATTAGCTTCCCTCAGTATGGCGTGTACATCGGATGCTATTACATACGTTTTTCTCCCTGTTGGACCTGATGTGGTAGTTGTGAATGCTCTTTGCTTTACCGGAATAGACGTAAGGTCTATATCCTCGAATTCGTGGGTTTCTTTTTTTAAAAAGCCTAGATACTTACATGCCATTTCGACAAAGCCGCTTATAGTATTATGGGTAAAATCTTCAAATCTGTCTTGAACCATTATTCCTTCGAAATTTAAGCCAATAGAGGACACTTTACCGAAATGCTTTGCTCTTTCATGCATAGGCACATGTTTTAGTAATGACCATTCAATTGCCCGGTTAGGAGTGGCTCTTAAACTCTTTAATAAACGTAAGTAACTAACAAAGGATACAACAACTGTAAAGATATCGACTTCTAACAAATCAATATTCCAAAGCTCAATAAAGTCCAAAAATCTTCTCAGTTGATGCGCTTGTCTTGAAACAGTATTTATAGGTGTGTCATTGTACTTTTGTTTTAATAAAAAACAAGTACTAAAGTAATGCAGTTTATGAGAAGGAGTGTAAATTTGAATTATATTTTCCTTGCCATCAAAATTCACATAATGTAGACCATTTATCTTTGCAGAAGAATAAATCTGGGCGAAGGCTCTTAATCTTTCAGTTCTATCCAATGTATTATCAATATGTCTCAAGTGGTTGTAGTCAAATTTACTACTTTTAGCCATTTACATTTACATCTCTCAAATTATCAATATCACAAGCACCTGTGTGCAAAGCTAAGCTATCATCATGATAAATTTTTCTCATTATAATCAACCTCCGACGTTTAAAAATGTATGTATCTGACCGAAGAGGGAACTCCCTCTTCCATTATCAATTAAAATTTAAGTTCTTTAATTGTAGTTAGTTTAATTGGGTATTTTGAAGCTAATTTTTTATATTCATCATCTGTGGCTTCTTCAAAACCTGTGATGGAAGATGTACAATCTTCTAACACATAAATTAAGTAATCTTTGTGATTCATCATTTCAAACTCTTCTACAATCTGTTTGACTGTCTCAAGTACACAGTGAGACTTAGCCTCTCCACCAATAACTATCGTTTTATAATTCTGCAATTGATTTAAAAGATTTTTGTCTGTTAAATCCGTTTTTGAATACTCAGGTTTTATTATTCCATACATTTCAGAGATAGGATTTAACCCTTTTGTCACGTAATGTACATCCTTCTCTTTATACAAAGAATAAGCAAATAATAAGTTAGATAATTGCGTTTCAATCGCAGCACCAAATGTACCTTGTAGGCAATGGAAACTCCAAATTATCAAGGACTTATTTTTAGTTGCCTCTAGTCCACGAAGGTACTCTATACTTTCTTGCTTTTGGTAAATAGGTGCCCACTTACCTTCCAATACATCTTGATAAGTAATAACCGTAAAAGGCTCAGGATACTGTCCTTTATCATTTACCCACCAAGCAGGATGAAAAATTTGTTTAGGCTGATGAATATCTAAGCTCATAAAAATATCATCTATAGCATCCACATTTTCATAAATGAACTTAGCAAAGTTTCTAACGTCTTGATAAGAATTAGCAACAGCCAGATTTCCTTCTTCCAAGAAGTCATTTTGAAAATCAATACCAATTACAGCCACGTCTTTATTAATTGTTGGATTAGAATTTAAGTTTTTTAAATTGGGCTTTTTTGTAGTCGCTTTCCCGATTAAATTAATATCAATTAATTCTTCAAATAAAATATTCATTTTTTTCATTCTCCTCCTATAACAGCTTCATGTGTTCAAGTTCTCCCCGGTGTTTTCTTTTCTATGTAGACTCTCAATATCAATGGACTGGCTGTTCGCTATAATATTGACAGGATTCCAACGAACAGAAATGATTTGTCCAATCGCTTGTTCAACCTTTTTATGGATTTTCACTTAGTAGACTTCCAGTAAGTCTTGGGCAACCTTCCGAAGCTTAGTGCCAGATTGTGATCTATGATACTGGGGCAAGTTGGTACATTTGCGTTTTATCATTTGATTTGGGATTCAAATGCAATTTTTTTCTGTCTGCCTAACACTGTTGTAAATCGTTTAGTTTGGAAGAGGATTTTATATGAAATTTTAGATATCGAGAGGTAATTTTTTTCAATCCTCTTCCAACCAATTGTAGAAAGGAACATGATCTTGGGCAGGATTTTCTTTATTGTTCACTATTTGTGAATACTCATCTTGCGTAAGTTCATACAACTTTTTACTCTGACTCCTTGGTATCTTTATAGGAACTGTATCAGTACTCCAATTGTCTCTAATTGCTTTCTTTATAAAACCTTCAACGTTTCTTACCTTTAAACGTGATTGCTGCAATATCAGAAGTACTTCCATACATCTCTGAATACCCACTTGAGATAACAATGCAACCATGTCTTCTGTAGGTGATGTTAATGTCACTGCTTTATATGCAAGAGTTACTAGGTCTCTGTTCTGATTTATTTCTTGATGGATAACATTGGTGTATGGCACTGAAGGAGATTGGGATTTAACAGGAGATTGCACCGGATGTGCTCGTTTAAATTTATTGTAAGTTAAGTCATTTTCAGGGATATGCCATCCCTGTACATCGCTGTCCTTAAAAGCGTTAGGGAATTGTTCACCAGATCTGACCAACGTTTGATGGTTTCCTCGCTTTTGCCTAGTCTAGAAGCGACCTGTGATACTGTTAGTGTCTGGTTATTTGTTTTAGGTTGTTCATTAATCGATGGTTTTGATAATAGAAAGATATCCGTCGCTGGTATTTTCCATCCTTCTTTATCTGAATTGTATTGGGCATTTGGAAAAACATCGCCTTTACGTAACCACCTACGAATAGTTTCCTCACTCTTACTCAATAAAATGGCACCTTCTTTAACCGTATAGTGTTTCATAAAATACCCCCAAGAAGTAATTTGATTCATTTCCTCTCACTCCAATTAATTATCTATACCTACTGGAAACAGCGTCTAATATTATTGAATCATACATTTTGCTATCGTGCAATAAAAAGAATCAGAATATTCAACCTATTGATTTTTTTATATAAAAACAAGGTTTTCTTTTTTATTTTTTTTGCTGATTATAAAAAAACCTATATAAATCAATATAAGAAGGAATACTTTTATGTCCTTTATTAAAAAACACTTGTCCTCGTAACCTTTCTATAAATTGACCAGTATAAAAATTAGTTAATAATTTTGTTTTCTTAAAATAATATTAAAACACGATAAAAGTATTGATTCGAGTCCAATCCGAGATTCTAATAGTATCTTGACTATGGATCATCTTTCATGCAATATGGCAAGATACATGCTTTTTCCAATACCCATTGGCCCGATCGGCTAAGACAGTTCTTTATAACACTCTCTGCTGGTTACTTTCCCCGAAAATCCAGTTGTTCGTTTGGATGTGGTAAAAGGAGAGAGCTTTTTCAGCATATGCACCTCCACTTCATAGGTGATCTGTTTGACTGTTCGAAACTTTTTAATCCTAGTATAGAACGGACTCTCATATTTTAAAGTTAAGATCTTGCATCAGGAATATTTTTCACTTTTTTCAACTCATCATTGGCTATAGGGTAAACGAGATTCTTATCGACCGTCCTTATACGAGGCTTATAAGCATGAAAGACCGCAAAGCTTTCTTGAAGAAGTGGTTTGCAGCCATTTTGTTTTGTCTCTTGTTTTACTGAAATAAATTCATTCGTGTTTCCTTAAAAATCCACTGCACGATACAGATACATAAAGAAAAGAATCAATTTTGATCAATCTAATTTCAAAATGGATTCTTTTTGTTTACGCTAATATAGTTGTTCATGAGGCACTTTTGACAATGAGATAATTCTTTATTGAATACTGAACATAAGCTTCAAGTATATGGAAATAACAAGAAATAAGCTTAACAATAATGAAATAACGGGGGCTTTTTTGATAAAAGACAATAAAACAAGGATTAAGAAAACAGCCGATAAACCAACAGAGAATTGGTGAATGAAATTAAGCTCTAGTTGAACTGGCAATGATGGTGGTACTGTTCCACCATAGATATATTGAAACAGAGTCCCACTATCTTTCATCGTCGTTTCAATCTCTTTTGGTGGCTCTTGCTGCCCGAGAACGGCCGTAACTGTAAAAATAAAAAATAACAGAATACTCTCTGCCTTCGTCCATGGCTTAAGGTTAAAGGTTGACCCGTTATACAGGTGCTTTTTTATCCAAAAACCATTTATAAAAGTAAATATCAATATAGGAAGTACGATTACATGCTTAATTAATAAGGCCTGTCCATAGTTCAGCATCCATGAATTTGCATAATCCTTGGCATCCAAGATGATTGACATAATAAGAAATCCCGATAGGATCGTCAGACCAAGACAAAAGATGGCTGTTGGTGTGAACCATTTTAAGAACGCTAACCAATTCTCCTGATTTTTTGAAAACCAGCTGACAATTAACAGTGTTCCCACCCATACACTTACCGCTGTATAGTGAATCGAATGATAAATAAAACCTGTCCACTCATTTAGAGAAGCAGGGTGGCTGGCCCAACCAATTGTAAAAATAATAAAAACGAAAAATAAAATGGAAATAACCGAATACCTCTTATTTTTTAACACAGGAAAGAAGGACACGAACAGATAAAAGAAAACCGAAATAATGAAGGTGATGATCCACCCCTTCCCAACTTTAAAGCTTAAAATACATCTTGAACGCTTAAAGAAATACCCGTGTCATTAAATAGCATAAAGATTAAATAAAGTACTGGCATTAAAGAGTACAGTAGAATACCTACTTTGGAAAATTGGAGCCATCGTTTATGAATATGAATCGATGGCTTTTTGGTTGATGGAATCAATTGCATGATAAACGTTCCCATCAATAAAGAAAAACATAAATATAATAATGTTTCAGTTAGATATAACGCGTAAATCATTTTTTTCCTTTTCTCATCAACCAGACAGTCACGAAAATCGCCACAACAAGTAAAATTCCTATTAGTATCGGCATGAAGTTAGCATTCGATTGAGATTCTTCTTGCACATCACTTGCAGCTGGTGCTTGTTCTGATGCCTTTTCTGGTTTTTCGATTGTTTGAGGTTTATCTTCATCCGATTTTGTTGGTGACTCGGTACTCTCCTTATTTGCATTCGCTTTCGCCACAGTAAAACCATATTCCCCATCGATGATGTGTCCGTCTTCCCCGATGATATTCCATTTCACTGTATACTTTCCGTTTTCTAACGGCTCATTAGACGCACCCGTCAATTTATTTCCATCCACTTTAATGTTTGAAACCGGGATTTCCTTTTCACCATCTAAAAGTAAAGTGAAGGAACTGCCAGTCTCCAATCCCGTTTCAAATTCCATCGTGATATCCTGAATTTCCTCTTTTATCGTGTCTCCATTTGATGGAGAAGACTTCTCTAACCCGGTATGTGCTGAAACTGAAGTAGAGAAAGCGAACAGTAGAAAGAATAAAATATAGAATGACTTTTTCAAAATCAATGACCTCCTTATTTTCACCAGCATTTTCAACTAGTTGATTAAAACGGTTTATATTGTTGTTGTCGTGATCTATAAAAAATCTAGTTTTTCAAAATGAAAAACAGATTCTTTACTAGGTTTAAATCATTTATTCCCACTTGTACTAACCTTTTATTTATTTGCAATGATAGAATATCAAGTATTTTATTTCCATACAGTACCATTTGATTAAGAGTACTTTAGTCGGATAAGGCTAACATAATAACAGATGTTTATCATGAAAATGCGGATTTAGAACGTTAAGAATATCCCAATTCCCAGAAATAATTACACGTTAAAACCTCAATAAAGAATGAAAAGCCAATATATAAAAATATGCTTAAATGTCTTTAAATTTTAAAAAATTCTAATAAAATTTTTATTTTCTTTGACAATAGAAGAAAATATCCCATAATATATAATAAAAGTTGCGTATGGTAAAAAAAAATGAAGAGGTGAAATATTGATGGGGTTGTCTAAAAAGATGTCATTATATGATGGAAACAAGGGAGACTTTATCCGCATCAATCATTTAGGTATCGTTGGTGTCATGCGGCGAAGGCTACTTGATTTAGGATTTGTTCCTGGAGCCGTTGTCGAAGTGCTTCGTAAAAGTCCCTTGGGCGATCCTATCGCCTTCCGTGTAAGCCAAACTTGCATCGCTTTAAGGAAAGAGGAGAGTCAAAAGATTGAAGGAGAGCTGGTTCAATATGAGTGATACGTTTCGAATAGCCCTTGCAGGAAATCCCAATACAGGCAAAAGCACCTTATTTAACCTTCTTACAGGTTTGAGGCAGCATACCGGGAATTGGTCTGGAAAGACTGTCGATATGAAAGCCGGAACCTTTTCTTTCAAGGAAAAGCAATATGAAATTATTGATCTTCCCGGCACCTACTCCCTATATTCAAATTCGTTGGACGAGGAAATCGCCAGGAACTACATCGTGTTTGAAAAACCCGATGTCACTATTGTGATTCTCGATGCGACAGCAATGGAAAGGAATTTGAATTTGGCTTTGCAGGTTTTGGAAATGACCGAACGGACCATCATCTGTATAAATTTAATGGATGAGGCGGAGAAATTAGGTATCCGTGTAAATGAAATGGCTTTAATGAGACGATTAGGCGTTCCCGTCATTAAAATTTCTGCAAGAAACAAAGACGGGATACCCCTGTTGCTTGATACCATTGACCGTTTATTAATAGGGGATATTCAGTGCACCCCTTTCCACATGCCCTATGATGATGAAATTGAACAAAGGATAAAAACTCTTGAACCAATGGTACGAAAGATATTCGGCGATGACCTTCCTACAAGATGGCTTACCTTACGTCTCTTGGATGGGGATAAGGACTTGTTAAGGCAAGTGGAAAAGAGAAATGCCATAAAAGAGGGAGGTAAATATGGAGATAAAAACATCGAAGGAACAGCTTAATATGGATGAACTATTTCAACAGGCAGACAGCCTTTCCTCTCCACATATCCGAGATCGAATAGTCGAACAGCTCTACAAACAAAGTAATCAATTAATCAAAGCAGGAGTCACTTTCTCAAAAGCCAAACATAACGAGAGAACGGAAAAATTGGATGCTATTTTTACCTCTCCAATTTTCGGCTTTCCCATCATGTTGATTATGTTGGGCGCGGTATTCTACTTAACCATCGCCGGGGCTAACATTCCATCTTCAATGTTGGCCGACTTTTTCGGATGGGTTGAAGGTTATTTGACTGTCTTCTTTATTAATATCGGCGCACCTGATTGGCTGCATGGGGTTCTTGTGCTTGGGTTATATCGCGGAACGAGCTGGGTGATCAGTGTCATGCTTCCACCTATGGCTATTTTCTTCCCTGTCTTTGCCTTGCTTGAGAATTATGGATATCTTCCACGAGTCGCCTTCAATATGGACCGATTATTCAAAACTGTAGGCGCCCACGGGAAACAATCGCTCACCATGGCGATGGGATTTGGTTGCAATGCAGCAGCCGTCATGTCCTCCAGGATTATTGAATCTCCAAGGGAACGTATGTTAGCCATCTTAACCAATAATTTTGTCCCTTGTAATGGACGTTGGGGTACATTAATCATTCTATCTTCCCTCTTTATGGCCTCGGGTTTCACTGGGGGGGTGAAATCAATCGTGACAACTTCAGTGATCGTTGGAATTGTGATATTCGGCATCATGACCACATTCCTTGTATCGTGGATACTTTCTAAGACGGCTCTTAAGGGGGTTCCCACACATTACACTCTAGAGCTCCCACCTTATAGGAAACCTAAATTTTTCGATACAATTGTGAGGTCATCTTTAAACAAATCACTCTCCGTTCTCTATCGTGCCATAAAAGTGGCAGCCCCGGCTGGAATTCTAACCTGGGTTCTAGCAAATATACAGATTGGGGATACTAGCATTCTTTTATACATCGTTAACTTCCTGGACCCGCTGGGACAGTTAGTCGGACTGGATGGGTATATACTAATGGCTTTTCTAATTGGTCTGCCGGCAAACGAAATTGTATTGCCTATCCTGTTAATGGGGTATCTATCGACGGGATCGTTAATGGATGTCGATGGTATCGAAGATTTAAAGCAAATATTTCTCGACCATGGTTGGACGTGGATTACCGCATTGAACATGATGTTGTTTTCCCTGCTTCATTATCCTTGTGGTACAACACTGATTAATATATATAAGGAAACAAAGAGTGTTAAATGGACATTCTGGTCCTTCATGATACCTACTGGGATTGCCTTCCTGGTGACATTTGCGGTGGCTCAGCTAGCACTTCTATTGGGCTTAGGTTGAAAATAGGTAAAATGAAATAAGGCCATTTCAAAGGGAAATAAAAATAGAGTACAGTTATGGGGGCTGGCCGTGTACATTGGTTTAGGAATAATCGTAGTCGCACTTGCGCTACTTTGCTTTATAACAGGGCTACACTTGCTAAAGGAAAAGAATAAACTTTGGTTGGTGATTGGTGTCTTTTCCCTCGCAATACTAATTGCCATTTCAGTGTTTCTATCATTGAATGGCAATCGTTAGGTCACTTGTAAAAATCATCATCACCAAGGGGGGTTCTTTAAATATAAGCATTCCTTAAAGTAGGTGTACGTCCTTTTATAGATAAGAGAATCCTGCCCTCTGTATTTTTGGGGGGCAGGATTTATTTTGTTGAATACAAATTTGTCATTATAATGACAAGTCACATAATCCGTCTATAGCTTTAACCCACCGTGTGGAGTATTCGTTTCTTTTAAATACGGCTAGAACTATTTATCAATGGCTAAAGGCAGCGATTTGCAGGAATAGAAAGGTTAGGAATCCAGCCAAAGCAGCTCCGAACATCAATGGGGTGAAACGGTCGGAAGCCCCCTTCCATAGTATTTCATAGAGAGTGACATAACTTAGGGTACCAAGAGCTGCTCCCAAAAGCAGGGTTTGGACCTTTATTGACCCAGTATTTATTGTGATTCCAATATATGAAGTGGTACCAACTGCAAAGGAAAGCAAAAGGCTAAACACCCAAAAAACTTTAGGGTTGGCATTTGAAATCATGACTGAAACCATCAAGACCATGCCTTCCGGAAAGTGATGAATCAGAATGGCCGAGAACAGGGATAGATTTTGGAATTGCGGGTCCTGAAAACTCATGCCTAAGGCCAAGCCTGTAGGTATGCTGTGAATGAAGAGTGCAAGGAACAGGAAAATGTACATTTGGGGCTTCTCAATATGTAAACCTTTCACGTTATGTAGAACGTGATCCATAATTATCATGAAGAAGATTCCTGAGGACATTCCAGCAAGTATGCCAAGGGAATTGTAATCACTAATCGTTTCCGGAAAGATTTCTAATCCCAATAACGCGACTAATAATCCACCACAGAACATATGTAACAGCGAATGATTATTCCTAAAAACCCCACCCATATATTTGGTGGCAAGGCCTCCTAAGCCTGTACCAAGGAAAATCATCATCATTATAAACAGGCTGATCTTCAGGCCATCTAACATAAACAACCTCCATTAATAAATGTTTGGTACATTATATTCATAATTTGGAGGTTAAGCTCTTTTATTTTGCTTTTGCACTGAACCATCATTAAGATATAATATGAATATATGCTCATATTATAATATTGAGGTGAATGAACTTGATTATTTTAGATACAATCATAGTCGGGGCCGGTCAGGCAGGGCTCTGCATGGGGTATTAGCTCTCTAAGACCGAGCAAACTTTTATCATCATTGATGGAGGGACCCGAATCGGGGATACTTGGAGAAAAAGGTATAATTCTCTGACTTTATTTACACCAAGATACCTTAGTTCCCTGCCAGGATTAACTCTAAAGGGGCATCCACAAGGATTTCCAACTAAAGACGAGGTAGCAGATTACCTTGAACAATATGCCCTAACTTTTGAGTTACCGATCCAAATGGAAACAGAAGTGATGGTTATGGATAAACAGGACGACACTTTTTTCCTGACGACGACAAAAGGCACATTTCAAGCAAGACAAGTCATTATCGCCACAGGCCCATTTCAAACACCTTTCATTCCGGAAATTGCTAGGAATCTTTCACCCATGGTATTTCAAATACACTCTTCATGGTATCGGGAACCTTCTCAACTAAAACCAGGTATTTCAGTAGTCGTGGGTGGAGGTAATTCAGGGGCTCAAATTGCAGTCGAACTTGCTGCAACGAGGAAAGTTTATCTCTCGGTAGGTCAAAAACCACGTCATCTACCGTTATCCATTTTAGGGAAAAGCACATTTTGGTGGTTCGACCGGCTCGGGCTACTGAGGGCGAAAAGGGACTCTAGAATAGGCCAAAAACTTAGAAACGCAGGTGACCCAATTTTCGGTAATGACCTTAAGGAATTGATAAGAGACGGTAAAATAAATATTTTGCCACGAGCTTTTAAATGCGAAGGACATTCAATGGGGTTCTTGGGCAGTGAGGAGCTGGATGTCCAGAACGTTATTTGGGCAACTGGATTCAAATCAAGTTACAGTTGGATTAACATTCCTTTCGTATGGGACGAAAGTGGCAACCCTATCCAACAAAGAGGCCTTTCCAATGTCGATGGCTTGTATTTTTTAGGAAGACCCTGGCAGCACAAGCGCGGTTCGGCCCTCTTGACGGGAGTCGGTGAAGATGCAGAGTATTTAGCCCAGGTCATTGGTAACAATTAAAAAAATCATGGGCATAAAATGCCCATGATTTTTAGTTCATATTTTTTGTTATAATTAGTATAGGGAGTTGATCACTTGGAGAACCAAAATGATAATCATCACTTGACAGATAACCTTGATGAAGAAACATTATTTATCGTTTCGCAAACTTTTAAAGCTTTATCAGACCCGACCCGCTTACGCATTCTACACTTACTGTTTCACGGGGAATACTCTGTAAATGACATTGCCGATAAACTATCTTTGCTTCAATCGACCGTATCACACCAGCTTCGCTTTCTTAAGAACTTGCGTTTGGTGAAATTTCGTAGGGAAGGAACCACCCTTTTCTACACGCATGATGATGAACATGTAATGGGTCTCTTGAAACAGGCCATTGATCATGCTAACCATCAATAGTTACATGTACTATGCGGACTTGCGCATCCCTGGTCTGCATTCTCCACCTGGAGCGTACTGTGATCAAACCCAAATTCATCGTGAAGGATCTTTTGCGCTTGATGGAGTATCGTATCATGGCTTCCTTCCCCACTAAACACGATGTGACAGCTTAACATTGGCATCTCAGAAGTGATGGACCAGACATGAAGGTCATGAACATCTTCAACTTGAGGGATGCCCTGTAGCGTTTCCTTTACTTTTTGTATGTCTATTTGTGAAGGGGTCCCCTCCATCAGGACATGGAAGGAATCCTTCGTCACCCTCCATCCGCTAATAATGATCAAAAAGGCCACAATGATACTGGCAATTGGATCAGCGATACCCCATCCAAAAAACATGATTAACACCGCGGCCACAATTGCTCCCACCGATCCCAGCATGTCCCCTAGGACATGTAAAAATGCACTCCGTACGTTCAGGTTTGTGTCCTTATCTCCTTTCATTAAGATAGCTGCAGCGATGATGTTCACGATTAACCCTAATACCGAGATTAATAGCATCCCCTTGCTTTGCACTTCAGGTGGGTTCATCAACCTTCGATACGACTCATAGAAAATGTAAAGGGAAATAACAATTAGCGTAATTCCATTTAAAGATGCCGCAATGATTTCGAACCGTCTATACCCGAACGTATTAGTGGCTGACGCTTTTCTTTCCCCTAACTTGATGGCAACTAAGCTAAGCCCTAATGCAGCTGCATCGCTAAGCATATGACCTGCATCAGACAGTAAAGCCAAACTGTTAGTGACTAGTCCACCAATTACTTCAACAACCATAAAACTAGTGATAATTATAAATGATAAAAATAATGCTTTTTTATTTCCCGACCCGTGACTATGACCATGGGAATGTCCGTGATTATGTCCCATTCCAAACACCCTCTCCATATATGAATATATGCTCATATATATTATGTAATATATAATTAGTTAGTTCAACATTTTTTTATTATTCCCCTCAAAAGGATTTTAAAAACAGTATACAGATGGTTATGATATTTATGGTATATACACAGTAATTACTCATACTAGTGTTTTAAAAATAAACTTAATTTAATTGAACCATAATAAAAAGGACCCTAGTAAAACTAGAGTCCTCTTTCAAATAAAACAATCTTAACCAAGAGCTTGTAAAGCCCCTGCCGTAATCGGTTTTGTCCCTATTTACTTAAAGGGGTCCTACCACATAGCCATCAAGGTAAGATATCATAATACCCCCAGAACGAAAATTTTGTGTATCTTACTCGTTTTTATCGTTTTGGGGTAACTCGTTATTGCTAGCTTGATGGCGATGTGGCTGTACCCCAATCGGAGATAATGTTGCTGGATGTTATAGCAATCCAAGTCCAGCAACTACTCCTGCTATAATTGCAATTGGGCCAATTACTCCTACGATTTGTTTTACGATCATTATTCAATCCTCCATTATTTTATTTAGTATCTTTTTCCCATGAACCGTGACGCCGTAAGTCTGCGTCACCTTTAATCCTATTTTTCTTTAAATCTTTGACGAGCGCTTGAACGCCTCCATAGAACATTGGGTTATCATTAGTTTCCAAATCATACCCATATGTTTTTAGCTGATCTTTTGTTTGTTCATTCAATTCAGCTTCTGAATAAAACTTATGCGACTCGAAAATCACTCGTTTGCTTTCAATGGATTTCTTAATTGATTGGTTATTTTCAAAATAGTTCCCCATTACTTGCATTAGCACTTGTGGAATTCGATTTCCACCCGGTGTACCGATGGCCATTATCCATTCGTCACCTTCTCGAATAATAGTTGGCGCTGTGAACGTTCTCGGGCGCTTTCCTTCTTCGATTTTATTAATTCCTTCACCGAACGTACTAAGCGTATTATTTAAAAAGAAACCATCTACATATTTACCGCTTCCGAAAAAGTTACTGAGTGTGTTCGTTGTAGAGACAACCGTTCCATCACCATCTATGACAACGAAGTGGGTTGTACTTTCGTGCTCTTCCACGTCACTAACTTTCGTTTTGTTAGCTTGGGTTTCATTAATTTGTTTAATTAATAAATTTACGTAGTGATCATCCACCCAGTCATCAGATGCTTGTTTAATAAATGATGGGTCAGCCATCTTTTTCAAACGATCTTGATACGCCACTTTCGAAATTTCACTGAGATAATGATAGAAAAGGCTTGGGTGTTTCTCTTTTAAACTCCAAACATCTTCTTTGTCGGCCATTTTCAACATTTGAATTAATGTTGCACCTGAAAACGGAGGAGGTGCGCTGATGATTTCATGCCCTTTATAAGTCGTCATTAAAGGCTTTCGTTCCACAGGCTTATACTCACGTAGATCACGTACTGAAATTTCTGTTTCACCCTGTATTTCATCTGCAATTTCACCTTTATAAAAAGCATTTGGTCCTTCTTCTTTGATGGTTTGCAACGTGTCTGCTAACTCCGACTGCTTTAAAGTATCACCAGTATCAATCGCTTTTCCATTTGAATAAAAGCTTTTTAGTTCTTGCTCATCAATGTTGCCGCTATACGATATGAGATGATCATGCAAATCTTGATCCACCGTAAAACCTTTTTCTGCATATCCAATAGCAGGATCAATTAACTCATTCATCGGCAACGTCCCATATTTGTGATGAATATAATCCATACCAGCGACGAATCCTGGTACACCTACTTCTTCACCTTTATCATCATTAGGTGCTACCTCTCGGTAATCAATAAATGTCGGAGAGGCATCGGCACGATCGATTAACATTCCTCCGCCTCCGCCAATTCCTGAGGCATAAGGTTCAACAACTCCAAGCGTATACGAAATCGCAATAGCAGCATCAACAGCTGTTCCCCCGTTTTTTAATACATCCATTCCAACTTTCGTTGCAAGCGGATCTGATGTACTAACCGCATATTCTTGTTTCGGAAACATGAATTGATAAGCATATACACCGACTACGAGTGAAAAGATGAGAATGGATGCGATTATTACGTTTCGTTTTTTCATCATCTTTCACCTCCTTCATGTACAGACCTACTGAAGTTCGTTTGAATATACTTCTTATTATTAACAGGCGTATCATTTGTTTGTTTATTTTTACGTTCTTTTGCTCGTTCCACAACGTGTGAGTGATCTAACTTAATTTCAAATTTATCTTTCTTTTGTTCTAAACGTGCTTCGTTTGATGCATATTTCGTTAAATCATTATAAAAAGATAAGTCACCCAAATACTTCTCTTTTAATGAATCAATATATCCTTCAAAATTAAAAGATACATATCGAATAGGTGTTACTGGTGTGAAAAAAGCTGGCATATTAAACCCTCCTTTAAATTTTTAAAGATGCGAAATTATCCACATCGATTTAAAACGTTTTTAAACGGCTTTATTTTTGTTTTTAGAACATTTAAGACTCATACCCTTACCTTTGACCAAAAAGTCCCGCAAAATCGATTCTGTGAAGCCGTTTTTTAGTTATCTGGGTTATAAACCGATAAATGGTGACGGATCAATCCGAGATCCATTTTGAAAAATCTCAAAATGTAAATGTGGACCCGTTGACGAACCCGAGTTGCCACACTTCCCGACTACATCACCCATTTCCACAACCCAGACTTACACTTAAACCGGATAAATGGGCGTATGTCGTTTTAGAACCATTTCCATGATCCACCCACACATAAAGTCCGTATCCTTCTTTATGATTATTCGGGTTTTGCCAACCGGCATAAACCACCTTACCGTCTTTTGAAGCTGGGACCGATTGGCCAATACTACACGCAAAATCAATTCTATCTGCATTTCCTAGCCGATCCCCACCTGGATATGACCAACCAATCCAAGTTAAAACCATGAATTGCAAATGTCCGATTGCCCCGACCGAGGACACCATAGTTTCTAATGTTGAAAACCTGGTTTCTACCCGGTGATGAGCCGCAAGCAGATTCCACGGAACCCCGTATTTTTCTTCAGCAGCTTTATAAACGGGAAGGTATTCAGCAGGGATTTCATTTTCTCCAATTTGCGAAATCTCCCCTCCAATGATCTTTGTTTCACCTTCTTCCGTCATCGTTCCAAAGATCATGAGAAACATGAACATAAACCCGAATAACAGAAGAAGCATAACCAGCAAAGGCGAAGAAGCTAACAAACTGCCCCCAATCAACCATTTCCACCACTTAGATCCTTGGTTAACTTCTTCCTTGCCAATTGATTCAACAGCAGCCTGTTCACTCATCGATCCTCACCCCGTCCACATTCCAAGTGTCGCCATTGGCTTTAAGTAAGACAGAATAGGGAGTGATAACCTTTTGCTTTTTCCCTTCAGTATCGGTTTGCTCGCTTGTTACTTCAATATTCCATATTTGCGTTTCTTCTTGAAAATCCCCTGGTGTAGCAGAAGTATTTTTCACTTCAATTTTTTGACCGTCTAACGTTCCCCTTTTAGGGGTTCCACCACATGCCCATCAAGCTAAGGGCAAATCATTTCCCCAAAAGCGAAAAAAACGCTATCCTTTCTGTAATATCATGGAAAGGCTGGTGTTTTTTTATGAGTCGCGAAATTTCAGACGAACTTACCCTCTTTTCACAGGAACTACAACGATCCTTGGCTCCACAAGCTCTCCAAGAGCTAGCTAAAAAGGTAGGTTTTGTTCAAAGGACGAGTAAGTACCAAGCTAAAGATTTAATAGCGTTGTGCGTGTGGTTAAGCCAAAAAGTAGCGAGTACTTCCCTAACACAGTTATGTAGTTGTTTAGAATCTTCAACGGGAGTCTTGATAAGTCCTGAAGGACTCAATCAACGATTTAATCCTTCGGCTGTCAAGTTCTTAGAACAGGTATTTACTTCCTGCTTACTCAAAAGCTATATGCCTCTCAGGCTCTTCCTCATCGTTACGCTTCTCAGTTTCAGCGTATACGAATCTTGGATTCTACGACCTTTCAACTCCCAGACATGTTTGCCTCAGCCTATCAAGGATCTGGAGGCAGTAGTCATACAGCTGGCGTAAAGGTTCAATTAGAATATGATCTCCTCAGTGGTCAATTCCTGCACGTTCACTCAGGACCTGGTAAACAAAATGATAAAACCTACGGTTCTACGTGCTTACAAACGGTAGAAACGGGTGACTTATGTATACGTGATTTAGGTTATTTTGACTTGAAAGATCTCTATCAAATGGGTAAGAAAGGAGCCTATTATATCTCTCGCTTAAAATTAAACACTCGGATTCATCTGCGAAATTCTAATCCCGAATACTTCAAAAATGGAACGGTCAAAAAACAAACCGAGTATATTCAATTGGATATGGAAGAGATTATGCATCAATTAAAACCAGGACAAACCTATGAGATCTCTGACGTTTACATTGGCCAGTATCAAAAGTTGCCGACTAGAGTCATTATCCACCGGCTTACGGAAGAACAAACCCGAAAACGGTGGGAAAATCAAGCCCTAAAGGAGAAAAAGAAAGGGATTGTCATGAAAGAACGCATTAAACGATTGAGTGCTATGAATGTATACATAACCAATGCTCTACCCGAAGATGTTGCAACGGAACATGTTCACGATCTTTATTCCTTACGTTGGCAAATCGAATTACTCTTTAAAACTTGGAAATCCTTCTTTGAAATAGATGATTGTAAAGAGATCAAAAAAGAGCGATTAGAATGTCATCTCTATGGTCAACTGATTGGCATTCTTCTCTGTTCCTCTACCATGTTTCAAATGCGACAACTACTCCTCATCCAGAAAAAACGAGAACTTAGTGAATATAAAGCTATTTATATCATCAAAGACTATTTTTTACTGCTGTTTCAAGCGATACAAAAAAGCACCCAAGAGCTATCAAAGATTCTACTTCGCCTGTTTGTCCTCCTACAGAAAAACGGGCGAAAATCCCACCGTTATGAGAAAAAGACAGTCTTTGATATATTGGGTGTTGTCTATCAGTATACCATGTGTCACAAGAGTGCAGCATAGCGAAAAAAAATGACCTATCAGAGGCTTATTTGGCATGTCTTTCTTTAATTGCATGAACGATTATCTTGTAGAAATAGATCTACTTTAAGTACTCTTTGGTGTTAGCTTGATGGGCATGGGGTGCCGCCAACATTTTGACATAAAACCCATGTTAATATAATAAATGGAAATGAAAAACTGGTTTCTCCCACGCTAAGTAGATATCAGCATCATTTTATATCTTTAATGGTCGTATTCAAATCAAATGAATATTCTCCAAGTAAATTTATATGTTCCCAACCTAGTCCCTTTGCTTTTAATATTTTTGTGGCCACTGTAAGGTAAACTAGTATGTCGACAGTCTGACAGCCATTTTAATGGTTGTTTTATTATTGTACATTTAATTTTATTGTTCATGCGTCCAAGTGACTGATTCACCTGTTGATGGGCAGCTTGGGAACTTTTCTCCTTGCTGAAGCACCACATGTTCTCCATCTGCATCTAGATAATGTCCTGATTCCATAACAGTTTCTCCAGTTCTATGAACGTGGCTTGCATGAGTCCAGGTTGTAGAATTTCCTGTGGAAGGACATTCAGGAAATGTTTCCCCTTGATGCAGTTCTTTTTTTTCTCCAGTAGTACAAATGTAAGCACCAGCTTCTGATACAGTTTCTCCTGTGTGGTGATGGTCTGTGATGTGAGTCATAAGAATTCCTCCTTTTGATTTAACTAAACAACAACTGATAGTTTCTCACAGACCCATTAAATTATTCATATTAAATGAAGGAAGAAATCGCAAGAAATAATGAATCCCCACGATTCCCAAAAGCACGATAAAAGCTACTTTTCCTTTTTGGAGGCTTTTCTAAAATATAAAACAAAAGGAATTGCCTACCCACTCCTCCTCTACCACTAGTTATATTAAATTCCTTTTTTGGTATTTTGTGTTTTTATAAGAACCATAGACACAATAATCAAAGTAAAAGCCGTTAAGGCTAAAAAGGGGATCGTTACAAAACCAAGCCAGTTGATATATTGGGCATTACACGGGACACCGTTAACACAAGGCTTTATTTCTGCAAAGCCAGGAACTTTTTGTATCAAGTAATGATAAATAGAAATAAACCAACCAATAATTGCCATAGGCAATACAAACTTCTTTACTGATGAGTCATTTTGAAAGGTGCCAATCCCAAGAATTAAAGCTAAAGGATACATTAATATCCGTTGGTACCAACATAGTTCACATGGAATAAAACCACGTATTTCACTAAAATAAAGACTCCCTAGCGTAGCCACTGTTGAAACAAGCCATGCTAAATAGAGAAAAAATTGTCTATTGAATCCGGCCTTAGCCTCCTTCATTATTCATTACCTTCTAGTTCTTGCTCAATAAGGCTTTTTATTTTTTCATAATCAAAAGGATCTTTTAGCATTGTCCCATTCACCACTATTGTTGGAGTTTGCTGTATCTTAAACTCTTCTACTAATTCTGTATCCTTATTTACTTCTCCCATCACTAACTCCTGTTCAATATCTGATTCCAATTTATCTGCATCAATGCCAGGTATAGCTTTAGCTACTTCTAGTATTTTCTCTTGCGTTATCCATAATCCATCATGATTTTGACTTGGCTGTTCCTTAAATAACCCTTTGTGAAATTCCCAATACGCATCTGGAGAGTTTTTAAATACTGATTCAGCAGCGACTGCACCTAACTGTGATTCATCTCCATGAAATAGTACATTTATATAAGAGAATTTCACTTTTCCATTATCGACATAATCTTCAACTAATTTAGGGAAAACCGTTTCTCCCCATGCCTTACAAGATGGACATTTAAAATCACCAAACTCTACAACGGATATAGGGGCATCGGCTTCCCCTATAGTCGGTTGTCCTTCAATAGGCGGCTTTTTTCCTGTGGTAGATACATTGGTTGTTTTTGAGTTCAAATTATTGATAACAACTAGTGCAGCGATTATAGCCAATATAACAGTGGTAAGTATAACTGCAATTTTAAAACTAGAATTCTTACTTTTCATCTCATTTCACCTCTTATTGTATTTTTAAATGATGCAAACTTTATTGGATGCTGACCATTAAAGTTAAATAACCCGTTACGACGCATAGTATGCTCATTGTGAAACTCAATAGGATAGGAGCCTTTTTTATGTATGACAATATGGTTAACCCTAAAAAGGATAATCCGGCTATCAATAACATCGCGCTATCAATGCCTAAATCTAGGACAATTTCTAAATCACGCGTTATGGTTCCCTGATAGAAAAGGTCAAACAATCGTGAAACTCCTGAAGATGCTACTGTCGTTTCAACACTAAAATAGCGAAAGTAATATACCGATAAAATAAACTACTAAGGTTTTTGGTACCTAATTCCCTATTTTTAAGTACTATAGGATCGATATTTGATTGATCTTGAATATCTATTGTTTCCATTTTACCCCTCCACCCATCCGTATATCTTACTTAAAGAATCAAACTTTTGGTTTATTTTTCTAGTTTAGAGTAAATGATTGGACGTCACCAAAAAGTATCGCCATTTTATATGTTTCCATTTTTGCAGTCTTAGCTACCTTCTTTACGACAGTTAAATATTCGTAAACGAAAACACTCTAATTAGATTCACCAATTACCCCAAATACATGTGTGAATACAAAAATCCGAAGAGAAAACGGTTTCATTTTTTTAAAAAAATAGTCATGTTAATACAGCTTGATATACAAATCTATTTTCGTTTGGCTGTATTGTCTTATTTCATCGTTTTATGATAATTCTGTTCTATTTAATAGTAATAGATTGAGAGACATTGTTTACAGTAACTTAGAAGCCTTGCTTTTGGTAGAACAATTTCAGTTGTCATATAATTTCTCCTTTATTAAAATTATTTCTAAAATGAAAAAAACGATGAAATTGTATTTTGTAAAATATTTATATTTAATAATAGTAATTGTTAGTGTATACACCATGTCAATAGCTTACAATAGGTTAGTTTTCGAGTATTATATAAAAAAATGGTGTTAGACCATATTTTTGCAGGGGGGCTGCCTAACGAAATAACTTGTCTAACTTTATGGGGTCAGTACAAAATGAGTGCTCTTTTCACTTCCACCTTATCGCTCCGTCACGACCCCTTGTACGTTGCGACATTTAATTCATAAACTCTTCCAGATCCCGACGACACAATTCTACTTTCTTTTTTACCAGGCTTCTTTCTCTGGTCATTCGAGGGTTTCATCGTTCTTACCAAAAACAACAACCGATTATTCGAATGCTTTATTTAAAATCTTTCCTAATTTCATGAACAATCTTTAGTATCCCAATTTTCGTCTTAACTATTTCGATTTTCAGATCCTTAAAATATACCCACTTTAGCTAAAGTGGCCTACTTATACTTATTTAGTCCCGAATTTAATTGTGTAAATAGTGATTTTTCAATGGAGAAATACTACTCTTTGGGCTGGATTATAAATTGTTAGTTAACAAAGTCGAATAAGAAATATGTTAGTACAGCACATTTCTTATTCGACTTCATTTTCCTCCATCATTCCACTTGCAAACAGCAACGATGCTAAAGCCCAGAATAAATTAGTACTTTGTTGATAATGCTGGTGGACCAGAACGTGGTCCGAATGGGCCTTCGTCTAACCATTTTCCTAATTTCGGAATATGCGGCGCTAAGAAAGCACTAATTTCTCGTTTTAGCTTAATCTCTTCATTTGTACCTTGAATATGTTCAAGAGCTAAGTTTGAACATTCACGATTATATAAACCTGCGCTTAGACGCTCATTCGCTGCTGCTTCAATAGCTGTTCGAGCTTCTTCAACCGTATCAGCTTTTAATGCGTGTGCAATACCTTGTACACCTACTATTGCATCAGGTACCCCAGAGTTTAATCCGCGCGCGCCGAATGGAGCGAATAAATGGGCAGCTTCACCAGCTAAAATGACGCGACGATTTTCATCTGTGTAGCTTTCTGCAACTACTTGATAGAATGTATAGGTTGAAATCCATGTAATACGTTCTGTATATTTCGGATCCATTACTTTTGGAAGCCATTCGCGTACGCCTTCTTCTGAACCGTAGTACGCACGATCATCTTCATCAAATAGCTGTAAGTCGATACGCCAGCCACCTGCAAATGGTACATACATCACATTACGGCCACCAGCATCTGGATGTTGATAATGGAAAATACGTTCCACTGGAAGTGGACTTTTTTCGTCTTCTTTTACATCCACTACGACAAACGCATCACTTGTACGTGGCCCTTTGAATTTGATGCCGACAGACTCTCTTACCTTAGAATGTGCACCATCTGCTGCAACAACATATTTTGCTTTCCAAGTACTCTTTGCGGTTTCAATTATAACGCCTACATTTGAAGGGACTACGTCTTTCACGGGTTCTCCCCATATAAACTCTATATTGGCAGCTTGACATGCTTTAAATAACGCTTTTTCAATTTCACGTTGATGTAAACTTGAGAACGCTGGAATCGTATTTGGTGCTGGTGGCTCATAAACACGTTTATAGATCGATTCGCCTCGATAGCACGTTTTCTTGACAGGCCAAACCACACCGATATTCGCTAATTCAAAACCTAAGCCTGGAGAAATACTTTCTAATAGTTTTAAAGTTTCTTTATGAATATAAATCGCGCGACTGCCTGCACGTTCACGTCCTTCTGGCTCTGCTTCAATAATTGTTGTCTGAATACCTTGGCTGTGTAGTGCAAGGGCAGCCGTCATACCAACTGGTCCTGCACCGATAACTAATACTTCACGTGTGTTTGTCATTTTTACCTACTCCTCTAATCATAGTTTATTTTTCACTTGTTCTGGAATTGCTACTGCCTTTGCACGCCCTTCTGCTGTTGAAGCCCATACTCGCATTTCATAGCCTTCCGCCACAAGTTGATCTTCACAATAAAATTGATGTGATAATTTGAACACTTTTTCTTTTAATAGTACGACTTCTGAGTACACAATCAGTTCTATATTGTATAGAACGGGTCGTTTAAACTCACAATGCGTTTCAATTAAAGGTAATGCCACATTCTCTTTAAATAAAACATCTGTGGGGTGTCCAATCGCTGAGAAAAATTCATGTGTTGCTTCATCCATCCATTTATAAAAATTTGGATAATATACAATGCCCGCAGCGTCCGTGTCGCCCCAATGTACTTTTACTTTATACTCCATTTAACAACCTCCTTCTTATACAGTTACTTTAGATGTACGATTGTCAATAACGCGACGAGCCTTCATTGTAAAACGGGACAAGGAATTGTCTTTCACTTGCTCCACTTCTATTCGTAGACCTACACGTTTGCGTAATAATTGTGCCAAAATTGGTATTACTTCTTCTCGCCTTTCAATTTGAATTTTCACTTGATTCATTTCAAAATCTGTATAGTAAATAATTCGGAAATTTTTTAATCAAATCGAATTTACGAACAATGGCTTCAAGGGATGAAGGATAATTCCATACTATTCCCTCCTACTACTCTTCTATTAATTAACGTATTTATTTTTCTCATAATTCGAAAAATAACTATACTAAAAACCCCACAATCTATTTCTGCATAATTTCAGAAGATTATTTACAGGGATACATATATGTGTTCAAGTCATAGCTCTGTTTTATAATCGCTCCCAAATAGATGCTATCCCTTGCCCCCCACCAATACAGACAGCAGAAGCTCCATACCTTTTGTTACGTCTTTTTAACTCATAGGCAAGGGAAAGAGTAATTCTTACGCCACTAGCCGCAAGTGGATGACCTAGAGCGATCGCACCACCATTCACATTTCCTTTCTCTAGGTCAAAGCCTAATTCTTTCTGGCATGCTAAATACTGAGCGGAGAAAGCTTCATTGATTTCAATTAAGTCCAAATCCTCCACTCTTAATCCTGCTTTTTGTAAAGCATTTTGAATCGCCGGTACTGGACCAATGCCCATGTATTTTGGATCGACACCAACAACATCCCAGGCAACTAGTCTAGCAATGGGCTTCAGACCTTTTTCGGCAGCATATTCGCTAGATGTGACAATAACAGCAGCAGCACCATCAACCATACCACTCGCGTTTCCAGGTGTCACAACACCATTTTCGATAAAGCGGGCTTTTAGTTTACCGAGCTTTTCCATGCTTGTTTTCCGGACATGCTCATCTTCTGCAACGACTCTGCTTCCTTTTCTTTCCTGAACCGTTATCGGAACGATTTCTTCCTTCAAATAGCCTTTTTCCATCGCTGCCAGCGCCCGCTCATGACTTGACAATGCATGACTGTCAATCTCCTCACGAGTGATCCCATATTTTTCTGCTAGATTTTCCGCAGTAACAGACATACTGCACTCACCAAACGTGTCATATAATCCATCCCACACCCAATCTTCTATAACAGGCCCACCCAACTGGCTCCCCCATCTCATTCCAGGAATGACGTGCGGGACTTGACTCATGCTTTCTGTTCCACCGGCCAATACCACTTTTGCTTCGCAGGACATAATTTATCGTGCAGCCGTTAATATGGATTCTACACCAGTTCCGCATAAGCGATTGATCGTCAATGCAGGTACATGGATGGGAAGTCCTGCCTTTAAACCCACATGACGAGCGAGATAATGTGCATCTTTACTGGACTGCTGGACATTTCCAAATACGACTTGATCGATTTCCTCTGGGTGGATTTTCGCTTTATGAATCGCTTGCCGAGCTGCTTCTACTCCTAAATCTGTTGCGGAAATCTCTCTAAATGAGCCTGAAATTTCCGTGAATGCAGTACGTGCTCCTTCTACTAGTACGACGTTGCTCACCCTACACATCTCCTTTTTAATAGAACGCTTTCATTTCAAACACTCATTTTTACTTTTTATATAAATCCTCGGTCAGTTCTGCTTTTATATCGAATTCAGGTAACGATTCTTCGGGAACCAATTGAACATCAGCTGTGAAAAACAGTTTAGACTGCAGCACAAATTCAAGTTCTTTTTTCAAACCCATTTTTTCTTCTTCAGTCAAACCATTGGAACAGTGCTCAAGTACTCTAAGTCGAAGCCAACTTTCTCACTTAACACTTCAATTGTGATGTCCTCAATTATTTCAACAACTTTGACACCATCTTCAGTAAATTCAAATACTGCATAATCGGAAATGAATAAGTCCACTCGTCTAATCCCACTCGTTTTATACGTTAAGTTTTGGACAAGCTTAGACTCTCCCTTTTTATTAAATAAAGTTGCAGCGATAATTACTTTCTTAGCACCTGTCACTAAATCCATTGCTCCGCCAACGCCCAAAATCGGTTGATTTGGTACTGCCCAGTTGGCAATTTCTCCATATACGTCGACCTGTAGTACACCTAAAATTGCAACATCCACATGCCCCCCGCGAATGAGCGCAAAAGAATCAGCACTACTAAAAAAAGACGCCCCTTTTAAATAAGTCACTGGCTCTTTACCCGCATTAATTAAATCGATATCAAGATTCTCTTCTTCAGGAGGTGGCCCTATGCCAAGCAATCCATTTTCTGACTGTAAATAAACCTCTTTATCACCTAAATATTGTGTAACTAATGTGGGGATACCAATCCCTAGATTAACAACTTGTCCTTCTTCCAATTCTTCTGAAATGCGTTTGGCAATTAAATGTCTTTTATCTTGACTCAACATATGTTCCTCCCTTTTTTACAAATTTGCTTTCAATGATGTAATCTACGTAAGCATGTGGTGTCACAATATATTCAGGATCTAATTCTCCAACTTCGACGATTTCATCAACCTCAGCGATGACAACTTTTCCCGCCGTTGCAACCATCGGGTTAAAGTTTCTCGCCGTCGTATGGTAAATTAAATTCCCTAGTTTATCCGCTTTTGCAGCCCTTACAAGAGAAACATCACCCTTAATGGCCTTTTCAAAAATATAGCGCTCCCCGTCAATTTCACGCTCTTCTTTACCTGCTCCAAGCCCTGTTCCTACAGCTGTTTTCGTGTAGAAACCACCAATTCCAGCACCGCCCGCTCTAATCGCTTCTGCAAGTGTCCCTTGAGGAATTAAATCAATCTCTAACTCCCCCTTTTGCCAAGCAGTGACGGCCGGCTTATTCGTTGTGAAAAATGAGCCAATTATCTTCTTGATTTTTCCTTGAACGAATAATTTATGCAATCCCAGACTATCTTCACCTAAATTGTTGCTTACAACTGTTAAGTCACTAATATCAGTTTCTAATAGCTCATTTATAATCGTTAAAGGGCTTCCAGATAAGCCAAATCCACCGACTAGTAACTTATCACCACTTTTAACTAAATTTCTTACTTCACTTGTATCAATAACCTTTTTCATTTTATCCCCTCCAAATGTAAGCGCTTTTCCACTTGCTATTTCGAATAATATCACCATATTTTTTCATTTTGAAGCTTACTATTCTTCTATGTGGTAATTTACTTATTATTTAGAATAATCAATCAAAAATATTTTCTAGGTCTTTCAGATTATAGTGAAAAGGTATCTTTTTTCATCCAAAGAAGGACTGTTTCTTATAAGAAACAGTCCTAATCACTAACCTTTCTTCGTTGCTTTTTATTACTAAGGATTAACGCGGTGAATGATTAAAGGTGCCGGACATGGAAAAGTTGTTTTGATTTTTCGGGCAGCCCGTAAACTTTTCCAATAATTCTTCTTTATTAATATTTCTTGTAGAAGGATTTTTCCAATTCAATCGCAGCTTCCATCATCATTTTTACATATTTATGAACGGATGATGGCTGTATACGTTGCTCAGGACCAATTAATTCAATGGCAGCTATAATGTCTCCGCCTTCATTTTTTACAGGTACAGCAATTGATGTTATTCCAGAGGAAAAGTTGTTATAACTAATCGCGTACCCCTTTTCCTGAACCTGCAATAATTCCGTTAAATCATACTGAAGCGTAGCTGCTTTATTGAATGACGCTCCCGTGGAAATAATTTCCTCTATTTCGTCTTCCGGTTTATCGGAAATTAACACTTTTCCTGCGCTTGTACTTAAGATGGGATGAGATTTCCCTGAGTACGTCAATCCGTGATAAACAGGGCGATCAGAATCTACTGTATTAACATAAAAAGTTTGATTGTCATATAAAATGCAGATTGATGCTGCCTCATTCGCCTTTTTAGCCAGTGAAAACAGAATTGACGCAGATGCATTATATAGGTCCAAATCTTTTATTAAAACCGTAGAGAAGTTATTAAATCTTTAGCCTATCTAAAAATGTTAGCGTTTACATTTAAGGGAGAATTGCAAAAGAAAGAATATGCCCCCTACTAGCAAAGGTATTTTCTAAAGCAGAAGTTTTGTTAGTTCTTGATGGCGATGTGGTAGGACCCCTTGGAATTTACTTAGATTTGAAATGAAGGAGAAACTGACTAGAAACGCTCACCGATTTGTGATAGGGGAAAGGCTGTCAAACCTGTGAGTATATCCACCAAAGCAATTTGTTAAATATTTGTAGAGCGTAAAGTTGATTATTTATTTTAGGAGGGATTTTATAAAATGAATTCAATCAATCAATCGATTGAGAGTACAACAATCAAAAAAACAATGATTCATATTTTACCATTCACCTTTATATGTTATGTCATTGCTTATTTGGACCGCGTAAATTTAGGCTTTGCAGCTTTGGAAATGAATGCAGATCTGGCGTTATCCGCAGAAGCTTTTGGTTTATTGTCAGGTATTTTCTTTCTTGGATATTTCTTATTTGAAATACCGAGCAATATGATCATGCACAAAGTCGGTGCGAAAATCTGGATTGCCCGAATTATGATTACATGGGGCATCATAGCGATTTTAACAGCATTTGTACAATCAGGTACACATTTGTATATTACTCGTTTTTTTCTCGGAGTTGCTGAAGCAGGCTTTTTCCCAGGAATTATTTTATATTTCACATATTGGTTTCGAAGTAAAGAAAGAGGGCGTGCTTCCGCATCTTTAGTGCTAGCCTTGCCGATTGGTACGATCATAGGGGCCCCATTATCAACTTGGATTATGGATAACATTGCATGGAATGGGATGGCTGGCTGGAGATGGATGTTTATTCTTGAAGGATCTCCAGCCGTTATTTTAGGGATTGTTACGCTATTTTACTTGAGTAATCGTCCGAAAGATGCTAAGTGGTTGACAGATGAAGAAAAAAATTGGCTAGAAAATGAACTGGATAGGGAAAGAAAAGAAAGCCTTGCGGTAAATAAAGTATCAAAATTAGAAATGTTTAAAGATTCGAAGGTTTGGAAATTAGCTTTCATTTACTTTGCGAATTATTCAGCGATATACGGTCTTGGTTTTTGGCTTCCGAGTATCATTAAATTATTTGCCACTAGTTCAAGCAATATGGAAATTGGCTGGTTAACGATTATACCGGCACTTATCGGGATCCCCTCGATGTTACTCTTTGGATGGAGTTCTGATAAAAGAAATGAGCATAGGAAACATTTGATTGCAAGCTTCCTTATTGCCGCTGCAGGTTTTATTGCGTGTGGGTTTGCCAATAGTGCAACGATGATGATTGTAATGATTTCCTTTACTGCGATTGGATTGTATGGATTTGTAGGTTCTTTCTTCTCATTTATGACACTGTTCTTTACAGAATCTACCGCACCAGCCGGCATTGCAACGGTTAATGCATTTGCTAGTTTAGGAGGCTTTTTTGGCCCAATGATTTTCGGACAGTTAGCCCTTTCAAACGGAATGTTCGTAATTGGTGCATTCGCGATTCTTGCTTGTGTGGTTATCCTATCGCTGAAACAAAAAGGATTAAATCTCGTAAGTGGAGATGAGGATATAGAGAAAAATGCCATTAATCAGTAATATGGGGTGAACTGTACTCGTGACAGCAGCAACACAAGGAAGCAGATTTGAGACCGACAACATTACAAGGTTGTTACCAGGACCCCAATTACGAAATTGCTATAGTAAATTAAGATTTAATGTTGATATTGACGCATCAACAGGAATAGTTTTGAAATTCCAACAAAACATTATTTTCAAATGTAATAGGGTCTCCAACTACAATTGCACGGAAGTTAACATTAAGGGTGTTTAAGACCGTAGATTTCATAGAATCTAAGGTTTTTAGAAACTAATTCTTTCAACCCCTTACTTTTGAACTGTGCCCCATTTTACGGACAGTATAAAAAAGTGCCTAAGCGGCTAATAAATGGTCCCGGTATTGTACCAGGGCCATTTTTGCCAAATGTAATCGGTAAATCAGGATTTTCTCGATATTCTTTTCTCTTAATGTCATTAACAACTCTGGAATATTCTCCTAAAGGATATATTTTTTCAACGCCCCTTGTTATTTGTTCTCTACAACTAATTTTATTTAAATTGGTTACATACAAAGTTTGGTTCTGGTGCAACAACAGAAATACTTGAATAACATAGTGGAGCAGGATCATCGCTTTATAAAGAAGTGAGTCCGTTCTATGCTAGGATTAAAAACATTTCGAACAGTCAAATAAATCATCTCTGGAGTGGAGGTGATGCATATGCTGAAAAAAGGACAACTTCAACAAGGGGTGAAGTCTGTCCAAAGTGAGATTGAATTTATACATAAATTATTTGGAGTGGCCTCATAATTCATAGATGAAAAGGATATTGATATTCTACGTTTCTAACAGGTCATATTTGCACCAGAACCTTTTTATGTCTTTCCGATAATGCCAAAGAAAATTCAAAAACAGAACGTTCTTCAGAATCTTTAACAGGAATCAGTTCTCAGCATCCCCATTATGAAAGCTTTTGTCCTATTGATAATTCGTTGATCCCATGCCCTTAATTTTTGTTTTTACATGTATGTTTATTTTTGATTTTGCCAGAGTGTTCCCCCATTCTTCTTGTACTTTTTTCCACTCTTGATAAGTGTAGGCTCTTGCATACAGACCAAGCCCTAATGGATCAATTTGAGACTTTTGTATTTTTTGAATTAATTGATTGGTTTCATTCTCAAGCTCATTTGTAATGCTTTTTTCAAGCTTTGCATAATCTTTTCGGACATCGAATGGAAAGAGTTGTTCGGATAGCGAGATTTGTAAATCTACATTTATATCAAATACAAAGCGTCCATTGAACTTTACTTTCTTCTTTACTTTCAAATCTGAAATGGAGAAGCTGATGTATGGTTTGCCCTTACTGGCGGATTCCATAGAAACTGGAATAGTTATGGAATAATCACCTTTTTGTTTACCTTCTAAAACATTTAATAATTGATTTTCTTCAGGTGTTATTGTTATTTTATACTGGCCGGACTGAGCTAGCAGTGCGGAGCCTGTTAGCTCGATTCTTTTTTTCTTTTTGATTTGGGTGATCCACGCCGTTCTCCCTTTGTCCTTCATTTGTCTGTGAAAATCCTGGAGGGTCGTGTCTTTCACAATATTCCTCTTGGCGGCAGCATCAATTAAACTTGTTAAATATAGAGATAGTCGCGGTTTATCTGTTGGTTTATTGAAAATAACATCTGCAACAGATCCATCTACAGCGACAACACGTGCGGTTACTGTATTTTTAGGATCTCTGAAGAAAGGATCGAGATAGTCAAACCAATCCTTCTTTTTAAGCAGTCGTTTTCCCACCAAAAACAATTGCGTTTTACTTCCTGATGTTAATCCTATTACCCTCGCATCAAATTTTTCTCTTGAATGTCGGAGGGTATATGATTTAACTTCATACACTTCTTCCTTATCTTTTGCCTCTTTACTAAATATCGGGCTTGACATATATACTAATAAATTATCCTCTTCATCTAAATCGAGGCCTAAAATAAGTGAGACGCTAACTTCCTCTATTGGTGTAGCATCCATACACCCAGAGAGTATCATTACAAGGATTAAAAGACACAATCCTATTTTTCGGCTCATGAAAATCTCCTCCGTGAAAATCTCTCATATCCCAAACTGTAAATCCATAAAAAAACGGGAAACACATATGCTACCGCAATCCCGGCATTCGAAAGCCATTTTTGCCAGGTTGTTACTTGCATCCATGTTGGTTGAAAAAAAAATGTGCTCACGACAAGTAAACCTAACAAAACGGGCACATATAAACTATGATCCTGCTTATTCATTAATTGACTGAAACTAAAGACCGTACAGTACATGTACAAGATCCAGGCTCTTGAGGAAAAAAGGATCAAAATATTCAATATAACCACGTCAAGACGTTCAATAAACCGGAATTCAATCACTTTGAGCATACTAAGGACAGGCTGATTAAAACTTGTAATGCTATCCGGACTAAAGAACACAAAACAGCTAATGGTTAAAAAGAGATAAAAGAACATCGATAGGGTGTTGGCAATAATAATTCCATGAATGGCATATTGCTTTTTCTTTAAGAAAGGATAAAAGAAAAAGACAAGTTCAAACCCTAGGAACGAATAAATGACCGGCGGCACGGTAGCTGAAATTGACTTCCAACCAACTTTAAACAATGGAAGTAAATTCAAGAAACTTCCATCTTTTAATGGAATCAAAAAAATTAACGGGATCCACATCGTCATATAGAAAATCAATTCATTATATCTTCCAATCACACGGAGACCATTCCTGACTATAAATAATACCGGGATTGAAAATAACAACACAATTAAGTAGTCAGGTGTTTTGGGAAGAAACCATGCTTTTATATAAAGAAAAGTGTTAATAAATATGATCAAAGAAAAGCATAAAGTGTATCCAAGAATAATGAAAATAGCAACTTTACCCAGTATTTTTCCAAAAAATCGGATAAGAAGATCGTAAAGCGTGTCGTTTGGGTACTTCTCAGCCGTTTTCACCATAATAATACTGGCAGCAACGCTTAATATCCAACCAATGATGAGGCCCATCCAGCCGTCTGTTCCAGCCTTTTCGGCAACAACTTTAGGAAGCGACAAAAAACCGACTCCCATCTGGGTCCCAACAATTAAAAAAATATATTGCAGGATGGTGATTTCATTATGAGTGTATTTTTTCATTTTCCTCACCTTATCTTTTAGGCTTTCCCTGACGACTGGATTGAATGGTCCTTACACTTTTTGGTCGTGTAATCATTTTCCATAAAGGAAAACGAATAAATGAGTCCTTCATATCAGCAAACCGGAAAGGAGCTAATGGGCTTGCATACGGAGTTCCCAGCGATTCAAGACTAATTAAATGGGCAATCAACGTCATGGCACCAATCATGATTCCGGTACTTCCAAACATGACTGCTAATAACATCATGGGAAATCGCAGCATTCGGATAGCCGTCCCCATGTCATAACTTGGAATGATAAATGAGCCGATTGCGGTTGCAGAAACGACAATCACCATAATATTGCTTACTATACCTGCCTGAACAGCTGCCTGTCCGATCACAATTCCTCCCACAATTCCAACCGTTTGGCCTATTGGAGCCGGAAGACGAACGCCTGCTTCTCTCATCATTTCAATGGTAACCTCCATCAGGAGTGCTTCTATGATTGGCGGAAAGGGCACCACCACCCGTGATTCGGCTATGGATAAAAAAAGCTTTAAAGGAATGACTTCGTAATTATAGGATATAATGGCTACATATGTTGAAGGTAGAAATAATGTGATCATAAAAGCGAAAAAGCGCAGCAACCGTATCAATGATGCAGCTAACCAGCGTGTGCTGTAATCATCAACACTCTGAAGAAATGCCATTAATGTTACCGGAGCAATTAAAACAGATGGCGAACGATCGACGATAACGGCAAATCGACCTTGAAGAATTTGTGAAGCTGCTGCGTCCGGCCTCTCGGTTAATATAAACTGAGGAAACGGGGAATATGGGTTATCTTCAATGAGTTCAGATAGTTCACCAGTATTAATTATCACGTCCATTTGAATTTGTTTGATTCTGTCTTCAAGTTCCTGCAGTACTTCTTCACTAGCAACATCCCCCAAATAAACGATAAAGACCTTTGACTTTCCGCGAACACCGACTGTAAGTTCCTTTATGATCAATTCTCGGTTAGGAATATACCTTCGCAACATTGCTACATTCTGACTTCCGGTCTCTACAAATCCCTGGTGGGCACCTTTCAGTGATGTTTCTAACTTCGGATCTTCAATCGCTCTTTGAGGCCATCCTTTTGTATCCAAAAGAAACGCTTTCGTTTCCCCTTGGATGAATAAGGCGCTGTCACCTGCAAAAAGTGCATTTTCAACGGATTTCCATGAATGGACGTCTTCAACATCCCCTACAGTTGTAGGCAATCCCTTCTTTGGGTCGAAAGAGGATTGCATCACGGCACTTAGAACGTTATTGCTTATTGAATTTTTATCTGTTAAACCATCTACGAATACTAAAGCTGCCTTTGTTCCCTTTCCGGCGAATTCGAAGTGGCGAATCACCAAATCCGGAGCATGGTGAAACATCTGCTGAAGTACTTGTATATTCATCGATAAATCAGGATACAGCGGATAATGATCTATCGAACTAAGTGTTTCTGAATAAACATTTTGGTTTGTTTGCTGGTATTTTGAATAACGTTTCCTTTTAAATAAACCGGAGAAAAAAATATGAAACGCCCCCCTTTCTCTCAGATTTATCATTTCTCGCATAAGAAGAAATATACTCTATGCTGTAAAAAAAATTAGATTATGACGGAGGCAAGTAAAACGTACGCCAGAATTAAAATAAACGTTTAATTATATTTTTAAAAAATGGAGTTTAACTTTAAAAACTTCAAAATGAAGTAATAGAAATAGGTGCATCCTACTAAAGAAGAGCATCTCTTCTTCTATGAGTAAGCATAAAATATCCTCACCTTCAAAAAGGATAGGGATTGAATTACTATTTGGTACAAGCCAACACGATTACAAGTGCGTTCAATGAATCGTTTGGAATCGAAAAATAGGCTTCGGCAATCATCCAGGCTATCGTTACGGCTGTCATCATTTTTGGCGGGATTAAAATGATTGCAAAAGCATCTGTTGTCACCTTGCAACCCGGTGGCTTCAATGTTTTCCTGTGCTCTTCCCTTCTAGAGCTACAGATGAGTTTTAATTTCACTTAATCACTGCCTTAATTTATTTTAAATTCTATAGTATATAACTCTTAACATTATCAAAACCTATGACTAGCAACACATTACATTCATAGGAGCTGACAACATGGCTAGAAATAACAACAGTAATCAATTAGTAGTTAATGGTGCAGAACAAGCTCTAGAACAAATGAAATACGAAATCTCTAGTGAATTCGGTGTTACACTTGGCGCTGATACAACATCTCGTGCAAACGGATCTGTTGGTGGAGAAATTACAAAACGTTTAGTGCAAATGGCTGAACAACAATTAGGCGGAAGAACTCGTTAATCGAAATCATATGTAATGTTAGGGATAGTGATTGGACTATCCCTATTTATAATTTTACAAACTTCAAAAAAAAGAAACATCAGTAGCTGTTATTTTGCTATGTCGCAGTATGAATATACTGTGCTTGTAGAGCTATCCTGCCCCTTTAGTTCCATAAGAAACTCCTATGGCGGCGCTCCTCGCCGCCACCATCTTCTACGAAAATCTAAACTCAAAAATAGAGTCTAATCATTGCTTCAACAACCTCCCTTATTGATGTAAAGCACGTATTCCCTGACTTTCTTTGAGTGTGGGGTGTTGAGAAAGTATCTTCCTGAAAAGAACGAGACTTATCTTTTTATTCAGCTACCTAAGCCAAGTGAGTATCCAAATGTTTTAAAAATTACTGCTGGAGATTACTGGTGTATCCAAAATAACGGCTGGTCTATTGATTCTGCTACTGAAATTTATAGTGAGGAATGGATATCTGATGAAGAGTTTTTTGTCACCGAATCTGAAATTTATGGGAATAATAAACTCTATCATCAATTAAGGGGACAGACCAACACTACCAGAACAGACCATACCATTGTCCTGATGCCTATAAGATAGAGTGGAAACCTAACCATCAAATAATCTGGAACTTCTTTAGACGAAATGGATTTTCAGAGGAAGCAACCGCAGGTATCATGGGTAACTTAGAGCAGGAGTCTCATATGTAGCCGAGGGCAATACAACGTAATAAACGAAATAAGGAAGATTGGAGTTTATGTGGAAGGGGGACTTGCTCAGTGGGAAACCAAACATTGTAGTAAACATGGGGGAGGGCGTTGGGGTATATTGGAAGCAAAAGCTCATGGTCGTCAGTGGGATTTAAACTTTCAACTTGAATATATTTTGAAAGAATGGAATGAGCGTTGGATGCAGAATTTAATGCGTCAAAAAGGTTATAGTATGGAAAAATTGAAACACACAAAGGACATAGAATATGCAGTTAGAGTTTTTCTGAAGGCATTTGAATTGGCTGGAACTGCACTTATTAATTGCCGCTATGCATATGCTCATGAAATTTACAAGCGATTTGCTAGAGCAAGGGTATAAAGGATAAGGACTGTTGCTTCCCGCTCTTAAAATGGGTTAATAGTCCAACATATCCAGTATCATCAAAAAGATAATTGATCAAGTGGATTAAAAAGACATTACCAATATTAACCTTTATTAGGTGGTCAAATTAGAATAACCGATTGAGGCAGTCCAGCCTATATTCAATGGATTGGGCCCACACTTGGGTGCTACCGAGTTTTTAGAATTAGACAAAGCATTACCGAGAAACAAGGACTAAAACGATAAAGATACGTACGCAATTGACAAAAGCTTCATCAAACTTAAAGAATTCACTAAAAAACAACTAGGGCACTCTTCCAAGGTTTTTTCAGACCTTCATGAGTGTCCCCTTACTTACGAGTTTTTTGGAACAAATAATAAATTATTTATAATATCGTGCTTAATCGATAAAAATCAAATAAACGCCAATCCCTTATAGATATGGGATTGGCGTTTTGGCGTACTTTTTAAAGTTACAAATATGTTAAGTTCATTTTATAAACAACATTTTAAGAAATGTTTTTCAATTCCTCTGTTAATCGTAGGAATTCTTCTTTGTTTTGATCCTGTAATGACTGGTCAATCTCTTTTCGGATTTGCTCTTTTCGGAAATTAAGAAGGGCTTTCTTTATCACCATTTCAGCAAATTCAGAATCCTTGACGTTTATTTCAGGTTGTGGTGTTGTATTAGCCAAATTCTTTTCCATAGGAAACCAACTCCTTGACCTTTTTTTTATTATACCAAAAATTTTCAGATTATTCAAATAATTAGCCGAGTAGTTCCAATTAAATAATCCGTTTGCTCAATGAAAATGAGTCAGTGAAAAATATAAGTGAAAAAACAGGTGTAACAAGATTTTTATATATTTTGCGGTGGGGTTCAAAATTACTTACACGGTGTTATCCCCTTTTTTAAAAAACAATGTGCTGCGTCTTCTTAAGTATTGCCTTTTCCCCTAAATTCCAGAAGTCTATTTTCATGGTAGTTCAATAAGAAAAAACCCGAAATCACAGATAGTTTTCGGTTCAGGCGATACATTCTTCAGGAGACCAATGTGGGCGTTTAATGACAGACCCAAATTTGTAAGCTCCAGCAATAATCTGAAAGGGAAGGCGATAATCAAAGGCCACTGCCTCCTACATCACGTGGAATGGAGGCTTCTAACATAAAAAAGATGACGGCAATGAATATTGGACTTGTCTATAGCTGTCTTTATTATACTTTTCTCATAATACATAGCATCGGAAAGGATACCTTTTTTATATTCTTGCTAATCTCCATAAAGTAACCTGATGAAAGATCATCAGGTTGTGAAAGCTTTATGCAAAGCCCTAGAAGCTTTGGTGAAGTAGGTATTATCTAATTCGAAACCAATAAAGCTCCGATTTAGATTTATAGCAGCTTGTCCTGTTGACCCTGAACCCATAAAAAAATCTAATACTGTTTCACCTTTATTAGAATGAGTTGCAATTATTTTTTCGAGAACATCAACTGGCTTTTGACAAGGGTGAAATCTCACTTTTCCACTAACTATAGGTGCTTCATAAGAAGCCCTATCATAATAGGAATTAAACGTTCTTTTTGTGCCTTTAGTATAGGAAATAAAATATTCCCTTGAGTTTGACAAATAATTGACTTTTGCATTAATGGGGACAGGATTCGTTTTTTCCCAAATTCCTATTCTTTTTTGTTTCAACTTCAGCTTATCTGCAACTTTTGATATATCAGTTATTTTAAAAATATCGTAAAAGATAACCATTGTTCCACCTGGAACTAGTACTCTTTTAAATTCTTGTAATAGGGAAAACCAATTTAAACTATTCTCTTCTAAATCCCATTCACCAAATTCCATTGAAATTGAGCCATATTTTTTTTGGTCATCGCCGCCACTTTTAAAATTCGTCTTTCTAGAAATAAAATATGGCGGATCCGTACAGATTAAATGAATAGAATTACTTTCAATTTTTTTTATTTCATTAAAGACATCGCCATTTATTAATTTCAATTCTCCTGCTGATTTACTTACAGTCATTTTATTTATCCCCAAACTTAATTTAATTCTCTTAGTTGCCTAAGGTGTTTGAATTAAATTCAATTTGTCTAATAAAAAACAAGGGGAGACTTGATCTTTTTAAAAAATTAATTATTTTTTCCATAAACGTCACAAAAAAAGCCTTTATAGGGGGTTTTAAGTCTATAACTTTTCTCTAAAAAAATTAAAATGAAAAAGCCACCATTAAATGGCAGCTTAATCTATAATGTATCCCTTTTGGGAATAAAGTATGGATATTAAATGTAGAACGTATTCAGTATGTTTTAATAGATTTGGAGTCCGGATAATTATTGTGGACATAATTTTTAGGGGTTCACTAATAAATCTTTGAGATAGCATCTTTCATTTTCATGTTTAAAGGGTGAGCAAGAACAATTAGCGTATAACTGAAATTCAATATCCATATATTGGTGGAATAGAACGTGGCGAGATGAATGTATCATTTAGAAACTTTTGAAAAAAACCTAAACTTATCATCATCTGTCTTTTTTAATATTCCAGCATCCCCTAATGTTATAGTGATTGTAATACTTTATAAGAACTTAATCTAAAGCTTGGATCGAAGTGTTTACCATTGCCGCTTAGGAACCATATTCTCTCTAACTACAATAAATTTATGTACAATTCCTTTCGGTAACGTATACTACTGATATCCCACTACTACTACTACTACTACTACAACATGGATTTTTTAGGTGCCCGTGTTGTAGTAGAAAACAGGGTCTGTTATGAGTCATTTATTACTAACGATATAACTTCAAATCCTAATAAATTTTTATTGAAGTATACACCCTGAAAACCCCTACTATATAAGGGTTTGAACAAATATCCGATTCCTAGTATTCATAAGCAGATATCTGTACAAACCCCGACTAAATAAACATCGGTAATGTGACGTTCCCTTAGGCGGATATCAAGGTCCGTTCCTGCAAATGCCGAATAACGCGTTTCATCTATATAATGAAAATGAACATTCTTTTGATTTTTATTTGTTTCATATTCTTCTTTTAAAGTCCCATATAGGTCTCTACCCATTGTACCGCTAATATTATGCGGTGGGAACAAATTCGATTCAGGATGTAAGCGGTCTCCATTTTCATGTAAATCAATCGCGAAGACCGTGTATTCCCCTTGTTTGATAAACTCCTTGGTTATCCTGACTAGTGCCTTCTCGATATCCTGTCCTGGCTTCCCGCAGGTCAATGAACCCCCGTCTGCCACGAAGTCATACGTATAATCGATATTGATCAATGCCTTTTTATCCATTTCACCTATTCCCCCTTAATAATAAATAGAGTCCATGACAATCTCTGCATTAAATCGGTAAAGTTGTGAAGGCCGATACGAATTCCGTTTTGTTTTCTTCTGGATACCCTTTTCATCCAAGACTTTCTCCAAGAAGGGGAGTTTAGGGGCTTTTGCATAAAAAAGTGAATCCGCGCTGATTTTTGCATCATCTCTAGCTATCAGCAACACCCGTTGCAGTTCAGAAAGTGTAAATTCATCCGGCAGGAATTTTTGGGCTATCGTCGTTTGCACCATTTCTTTTTTCAGTAAGTTCATCGCGTCGTTAATGATTGTATGATGATCAAATGCAAGCTCTAATTGTAACGCTTCCTGTATCGTGAACAATTCAACCTCAGCTGCATCGTCATTCGCTTTTCTTTGATTGAGAAAATCTTCCTGGACAATGGCGTAAAAAGCATTGGATATGATCCATCCCCTGGGATCGCGCCCTGGGCGGTCATAAACACCGAAATGCTTGACATGGAATCCAGCTACGCCCGTTTCTTCTTTTAATTCCCGTTTAGCTGCTTCATAAGCAGTCTCCCTAGCATTTACAAAGCCTCCAGGCAATGCCCATTTATCTCCTTCAACATTTGGGTGTCCTTCCTTATCTTTCGTCGCACGTTTGATTAACAATAGCTTTAAAAACATTTCAGGCGGCGCTTTCTCTGCCGTTTTCTGCGAAGTAATAGTAAAGATCGCAATGTCTGCTGTGTATCCATCTGGAGTTATATATTTCTTTTTTTCCTGCTGAACCATGGCAACGCTCACTTTCTTTCACTAAGTATGAATTGAGTAATTAGTAAATCAATAATTACTAATTATAGTACTCTTCCTTATGTGATTTAGCAACTCTAAATAAGAAAATTTTTCTTATTATTTGAAAAATCATTTTATTTTCATACATGATAAATAGCCCGGTCATGATGACCGGACTTGTTTCTTGAATTCATTAGACTGGATAGACTCCATGTTTACGATCGGTAAATGTCAATTGTTTACTGCTATATGCTTCAAACCGGGCGCTCAATTCATCACGCAGGTCATTTGGCTGGATGATGCCATCAACAATCATCTCGGAGGCTAAGCGGTAGATATCAATGTCTTCATTATATTCATTGCGCTTCTGTTCGATGAATGCTGGGCGATCCTCCGCTTCCATCGCATTGATTTTATTGGCATAGACTGCATTGACCGCAGCTTCTGCCCCCATGACCGCAATCAATGCCGTCGGTAAGGCAAGTACGCAGTCCGGTTCAAAAGCGGGACCAGCCATCGCGTAGAGTCCAGCACCATAAGCTTTTCGGACAATGACAGAAATCTTGGGGACCGTGGCTTCACTCATGGCCGAAATCATTTTCGCACCATGGCGAATGATGCCTGCCTGTTCGACCTTCGTTCCAATCATGAATCCTGGAATATCCACCAGGAACAACAGCGGTATATGGAAAGCATCACATAAATTGATGAACTTGGCCGCCTTATCGGCTGAATCATGGAAAAGGACGCCTCCCTTGACACGCGGCTGATTGGCTATGATCCCAATCGTCTGTCCATTTAGCCTTGCAAGCCCGGTAATCAATTCGGGGGCAAATAGCTTCTTGATTTCACAAAACGATTGCCTGTCTATAATCCTATCGATCAGGTCGTACATATTAAAGGCTGCATTCTGGTTTTTTGGAATCAGCTCTTCTAATGTTTTTTCGAATTCAGCTGGCAGCTCAGGCTTTTTGGCTTTAGGCTTTTCTTGATAATTTCCTGGAAAATAGCTTAAGTATCGGCGTGCAAACGCGATGGATTCTTCTTCTGACTTAACAAGCACATCCCCGCATCCTGAAACAGAACAATGCATTTTCGCCCCGCCCATTTCCTCTTCGCTAACCTTTTCGCCAATGACCATTTCTGCCATTCTCGGTGATCCTAAATACATCGATGCATTACCGTCAACCATTACGACAATATCGCAGAAAGCTGGGATATATGCCCCTCCCGCTGCAGATGGTCCGAACAATAGACAAATTTGCGGAACTTTTCCCGATAACTTTACTTGGTTGTAAAAGATTCGTCCTGCACCGCGGCGTCCCGGAAACATTTCTACTTGATCCGTAATTCGAGCACCGGCAGAATCGACTAAATAAAGGAGGGGCAACTGCAACTTATCAGCTGTTTCCTGAATGCGAATGATTTTCTCGACGGTCCTTGCTCCCCAGGAACCTGCTTTTACGGTCGAATCATTGGCCATGACACAGACCCTCTGACCATTGATTTTTCCTATACCTGTAACCACACCATCTGCGGGAAGACCATCACTGGCACAATTTGCAAAGAAAGCGTCTTCTATTTCAACCCCTTCATCAAAAAGCAGCTCTAACCGTTCACGTACGAAAAGCTTTCCTTTTTCAGCATTTTTTTGATGATATTTTTCTAAACCGCCTTTTTTAATCGTTTCAACCGTTTCGGTTAGTTTATCCGTCGTTACCATCCATGTTCCTCCTTCAATTGAAATCATCGACCCGTAAATACCGGTTTGCGCTTTTCCTTGAATGCTGACAGACCCTCCAGTCGGTCACGGGTTTTTAAAGTTGTCTGATAGCAGTCTTTTTCAATTTGCAATCCTGTTTTCAAGTTAGTATCAGCCCCTTGATTGATAGCCGCTTTTGCTGCCCTGAGTGCTAATGGGGCATTGACCGCAATTTCCCCAGCCAGTTTTTTCGCTTCCTCAAGTAATTGTTGTGGTGGATATACATGACTGATGATTTTCATGGCAAGTGCCGCTTTTGCGTCCAATCTCTTCGCCGTATAAATCAGTTCTTTCGCCGTTGACATTCCGACTATACGGGGCAGGCGTTGAGTACCGCCGGCGCCTGGGATGATTCCTAATGCCGTTTCTGTCAGTCCCATCTTTGCCGTTTCCGATGCGATTCGTATGTCACAGGCCAGCGCCAGCTCCAGCCCTCCTCCAAAAGCCGGGCCGCTAATTGCAGCGATTACTGGGACTGGAAGGTTTTCTACAGCCGTAATCGTGTCACCAATCAGTTTGACTGTCTCCTTGACTTTATCATCATTCATCCCAGCCCGTTCCTTAAGATCCGCACCTGCACAAAACGCCTTTTCCCCAGCTCCCGTTAAAATGACGGTTCGTAAATTGGACTCTCTTTTCAGTTCATCCAGCCCTTCGAATAAGCAATGAAGCAATTCGGTGGATAATGCATTGGCAGCATCCGGCCGATTCAAAGTCACGATGGCAATTCCCTTGGCATCATGACTGATCTCTACTAATGAAGTCATCGTTTCACCTCAATTCAACTTATTGCGCGTTATATACAGCCATCTGATGGCTAGGCAATGGTTTTTCCAAAAAGCTTTGCATCATGGACGCAGCCTTCATTAGTTTTTCTTGATTGATTCCCGTGTGAATTCCCATTTTATGTAGCATATGAATCAGGTCATCCGTAGCCACATTGCCGCTCGCACCTGGTGCATATGGGCATCCTCCCAAACCACCGAGAGAAGAGTCGAAAGTGTCCACTCCATATTCCAGTGATTGGAGTACATTTGCGAGTGCCATGCCACTTGTATCATGAAAATGGAGGGCAATTCGGCTTATATCATATCTTTTTACAGCCTGTTCAAGGAACAAGGCAACCTGTCTTGGTGACGCGACCCCAATGGTATCACCCAATGAGACCTCACTGATTCCGTAGTCAAATAGTTGATCACAAACACGGAAAACCTGTTCGGACGAAACCTCCCCTTCATAAGGACAGCCGAAAACGGTTGAAACATAGCCCCTAACCGTTTTCCCGCTTTTTGCTGCAGTCCCGATGACATCCTTCATTATTGGAAAGGTATCGGAAATCGATTTATTGATATTTTTAAGATTATGGGTTTCACTGGATGACATGAACACGGAAATTTCATCGATATTGGCTTCAAGGGCCGATTCCAGACCCCTTTGATTGGGTACAAGGGCCGCATATGTGGTCCCGGGATTGCGCTTTATTCCCTTAGCCACAAGGGCCGCATCACTCAATTGGGGAATCCATTTTGGATGTACGAAAGAAGTCACCTCTATATAAGATAATCCTGTATCAGAGAGCTGATCGATCCAATCCATTTTGCTTTGCGTAGGTATAATGACCTTTTCATTTTGCAGCCCATCACGCGGTCCAACTTCCTTAATTGTCACTTTTTCAGGCCAGTTCATCTTACCCCTCCGTCCCTTTATTCAATGACGGCCAATATGTCGCCTTCATTTACAAAATCCCCTTCATTCACTTTAAGTTCTTTGATGGTGCCAGCTTCCTCAGCTGCAATGGGGATTTCCATTTTCATGGATTCCAAGATAATGATGTCCTGTCCGTCGGTAACACTTTGCCCCTCGCTCGCTACGATTTTCCAAACGCTTCCTGCCATGCTTGCCTTTAATTCTGCCATCTTACATTCCTCCTGATCATTATGTTTTTAAAATATGCGTTATACAGTCAATTTTTTAATATATTTCGCAATGAAATCCGTAGTCGTATCTCCTTGGGAAAAAGCTTCATGAGAAATTATTTCCATCAGCAAAGGAAGGTTTGTTTTAATTCCTTCTATTTTATAGTTTGCCAGCGCTTCTATTAATCTCTTGATCGTTTTATTCCTCGAATCGCCGCTCACTACCAATTTGGCGATCATCGGATCATAAAAGTGGGATACGACGGAAGTTCCATGAACCGCCAATTCATGACGGATCCCTTCACCTTCCGGAAGTTCCATGCTGGTGATTTTCCCCGGTGCTGGATAGAAGGTTTTCGGATCTTCAGCATATATTCGCACTTCAATGGAATGTCCATCCTTTTTAATCTCTGCTTGAGTGAATTCCAGTTTGTTGCCCGATGCAATTTTAATTTGCTGTTCGACTAAATCCAGTCCCGTAATTTCTTCGGTGACAGGATGCTCAACTTGTAGGCGTGTATTCATTTCCAGGAAATAAAAATTTTTATCCGCATCAACTAAAAATTCGAGGGTACCTGCATTGCTATAACCAATGGATTTTACCGCTTTCACAGCAGCCATTCCCATCCTGTTTCTTGTTTCTTCGTCAAGGAAAGAAGAGGGAGCCTCTTCCACGACCTTCTGGTGGCGCCTTTGAACGGAGCATTCCCTTTCCCATAAGTAAACAGCATTCCCAAAGGAATCCGCCAATACCTGAATTTCGATATGACGAGGCTTCTCAATCAATTTTTCTATGAACATATCTCCATTGCCAAAAAACAATTGAGCACGTTTTTGATTCCCTTCGAAGGCTTTGTAAAGTTCCTCTTCATTAGCAACGGCCTGCATGCCGATTCCCCCGCCGCCTGCTGCTGCTTTTAACATGACTGGATATCCAATCCTTTCAGCAACGGCTGCCGCTTCTGCGCTATCTATTAATGGACGTGAAAATCCTGGCACCAATGGAAGTCCCGCTTGCTCCATCTTTTTCCGTGCTTCGACTTTATTGCCCATCTGCTGGATGACCTCTGGTTTGGGACCAATGAATATCAAGCCTGCTTCTTCGCATGAACGTGCGAAATCTGCATTTTCACTAAGAAATCCGTAACCAGGATGAATGGCTTCCACTCCGGTTTCTTTAGCGATTTCTAAAATCTTATTGACGTTTAAATAGCTTTCCTGTACTCTCGGGCCCCCCAATAAATATGCCTCATCTGCCAATTCCACAAATGGCGAATCCGAATCTGCTTCCGAATGGACGGCGACAGTAAGTATTCCCAACTTCTTGCATGTACGAATAATACGTGATGCTATTTCTCCTCTATTTGCGATAAGAATTTTTCGAATCATTCGGTATCCTCCTTATTTGGTGCGTTCCGATAGTAGGTCAAGAGTTTGTTGCCTAAGCCTATACTTTTGGATCTTTCCGGATGCAGTCATTGGATATGCATCGGTAAATTGAATGTAACGGGGAATTTTATGAAATGATATCTTCCCTTTGCAATATTCTGTCAGTTCTTTCTCCGTAAGGTTTTCTCCCGGTTTCAAAATGATCCATGCCGCTACCTCTTCCCCATACTTCCGATCTGGGACACCGAGTACCTGGACATCGACAATTGCAGGATGTTGATAGAGGAATTCTTCTATCTCACGGGGATAAATATTTTCCCCCCCGCGAATGATCATATCTTTCAACCTGCCTGTTATCATGCAATAACCATTCTCGTCCATCACCGCTAAATCTCCCGTATGTAGCCAGCCTTCCCGGTCAATCGCCTGTTCAGTTGCTTCCGGGTTATTATAATACCCCTTCATTACATGGTATCCTCTTGAACAGAGTTCCCCCTGTTTGCCCCGTGGGACCTCTACTCCAGTTGCCGGATCGATAATTTTCACTTCCACTTTCGGCAATGCTCTTCCCACTGAGGAAACACGAAGTTCGATTGGGTCGTCCGTTCTTGTCATCGTAATTCCTGGAGATGATTCCGTTTGACCATAAGTAATCGTAATTTCAGAGATCCCCATCTTATTCACCACGCTTTTCATGACTTCGATCGGGCACGTGGAGCCTGCCATGATTCCAGTCCGTAACGAACGTAAATCATACTGGTCGAAGTCATCGAGATTAAGTTCGGCGATGAACATCGTAGGTACACCGTGGAGCCCCGTACATTTTTCTGCTTCAACGGTCTGTAGGACTACACGTGGATTAAATTCCACAATAGGCACCATCGTTGCCCCTACAGTAACAGAGGCCATCGTACCAAGGGAACAGCCGAAACAATGAAAAAACGGAACGGGGATGCAAAGCCGGTCATCCTTTGTAAGCTTCATGCATTCCGCAACATTCAAGCCGTTGTTGACCAAGTTTGAATGCGTCAACATCACTCCTTTTGGAAATCCTGTCGTCCCAGATGTATATTGCATATTGATCACATCACTGGAAGACAATTCCCCCATCCTCAGGTCCAGCAACTCTTCCGAAACGGATTCGCTCCCGCTAATGACTTCATCCCACGAAAACGTGCCAGGATAACGCGTTTCACCCAAAACGATGATATTTTTCAATTTTGGCAGTTTCTCAGATTGTAATTTTCCTGGTTCGGCATTTTTCAATTCAGGTACAATTTCATACAACGTATCTATATAGGAATGATCCTTATATTGTTCCATCACGATTATCGTCGTCGAATCCGATTGCTTAAGCAGGTATTCCAGTTCACTTGTACGGTAATTGGTATTGACCGTTACCAGCACCCCGCCCATTTTCGCTGTCGAAAATTGGGATATAAGCCATTCTGGTTTATTGGACGCCCAGATGGCGATATGTTCCCCTTTTTTAATATCGAGTGCCATGAACCCCCGGGCCGCCTTTCGGCAAATCTTTTCAAATTCGCGATACGAATGACGAAGGCCAAGTTCATGGTAAACCACCGCTTCATTATCACCATATTGTTCAGCTGTCTTTTCAAGCAGTTTTCCGATAGTAACATCTAGCAAATCGGACATCAAACTCCTCCTATCAAATAAAAGTAAGAATGAACGCTTTTTGCTGTATGGATAACATCTGCTTCCCATCTGATTGAACCCAAGCATCATTGTTCATCTTCGTTCCGAAAAGATTAACAGCCTAATTGTCTGGCGATTACGATCCTTTGAATTTCGGATGTGCCTTCCCCGATTTCCAATAACTTAGCATCTCTTAAATAGCGTTCCACTTCATATTCACGCATGTATCCAGAACCGCCATGTATTTGAATCGCTTGATTGCTGGCCCTGAACGCGGTCTCACTTGCAAAAAGCTTGGCGTATGCCGCTTCCTTTGCAAAAGGTTTTTTATTGTCTTTTAACCATGCAGCCTTATATACCATATTCCTCGCCAATTCGATTTCCATCGCCATGTCTGCCAGCTTGAATTGAATGGCCTGGAAATTTGATATGGTTTTACCGAATTGAATGCGCTCTTTAGAAAAAGCTAAAGCTCTGTCAAAGGCAGCCTGAGCGATACCGACGGCCAAAGCTGCAATGGAAATCCTTCCTCCATCAAGCGTGAATAAGAATTGTTTGAACCCTTTGTCTGGATCTCCCAATAAATTCCCCTTTGGCACCCGGACATTATCCAGAATGATTTCACACGTATTGGAAGCCCGAACTCCCATTTTTTCATAATTGCTATTGATCGTAAGCCCATGGGTATCCGTTGGCACGATGAATGCGGAGATGATGTTCTTGCCCCTGGAATCTTTGCCCGATACAGCGGTAACGGTAATGGTTCTTGAATAGCTGGCATTTGTTATCCATGTTTTCTCGCCGTTAATCACATATTCATCACCTTCTAATACGGCAGTTGTTTTCGTACCGCCAGCATCCGAACCCGCATTAGGCTCTGTCAACCCGAAAGCTGCCAAAGTTTCACCGGTCGTGATTGGAACCAGATATTTTTGCTTCTGTTCTTCAGTTCCAAAATAGTAAATTGGGCTTGCTCCAAGTGAAACGGCTGCTGCATAGCTTAAGCCGGTTCCTCCGCATGCCTTGCCAACCTCTTCAACTGCAATGGCATACGAAATCGTATCTCCACCCGAGCCGCCATATTCTTCAGGGAACGGAATTCCAAGCAACCCGAGTTTCCCCATTTTTTTGAATGCATCTTCCGCAAACATGGACTTTGCATCCAATTCTATGGCAATTGGTTTAATTTCCTTTTCAGCAAATTCCCTAACCATTTCCTTAATCATCTGTTGTTCTTTCGTAAGTGAGAAATCCATTTGTTCATTCCCCTTTCTATTAAGACCGACTAGTTGGTCTGTACAATTCAGGTTTTACTGTTTAATCCACAACCAATTGGTTTTTCAGTAAAAATGGCCGGGTTATTTCCTCTTCTTTTTGTTTATTCGTCAATAGTGCCTGTAGAATTAAATCTACGTAAATATCACCAATTTCATTTATGGTTTTTCCGCCGTCCCTTTTGTACCATTTGTAGGACCAGTTCACCATGCCCAGAATCGACATCCCGGTAATTTCAACCGGTAATTCGCTGCGGAACACTCCCTTGTCAATGCCTTCTTTGATGACGGAAAAAATAATTTCTTTATATATTTGACGTTTTTTTTTGATTGCTTCTACATAAGGTGGTTTTAAGTAAATGCTTTCTTGATAGAAAACTGAGATGTGTGGTTTATAGAGGTCAAAAACTTTAACGAAAGATTGAATGATCTTTTGCATTTTTTCTGTTGGATGGGTACTTGCTGAAATGGCTTCCTGTGCTTTAGTTAAAACATATGAAATAAAGTAATCATGAATGACAAATAAAAGCTCATCTTTGGACGAGAAATGGTGATAAAATCCACCCTTGCTAGTCCCGCATGCCTTGACGATTTCGTTAACGGAGACACCATGAAAACCATGCTGTTCGAAGAGTGTCAACGATGTTTCGATTATTTTTTCTTTTAACTCCGTAAGTCTGCACCCCCTTGTATCCGCTTACATTTAACCCAGCAAGAAAGTTTGATTATGTATAAACTGGATTTATTTAGATTTTACCAAATATTTAAAAATTGTCAATTTTAAATATAAACAAAAAACAGCCCTCATGACCAAGAGCTGTCAACCTGCTTTATTTAATATGTCTGAACAATTTACCATTCACACTTGACTATTTATTATTCTTCGCCTTGACTGGCTTAACCTGGGCTTTTACAAGCTGCCATCCATTGTTATACTTCCATACCGATTTGATTTCCAGGATCGAATCACGTTCATCGGAACCTTTCACATGTTGGATCCCTATAAACCCCTTTCCTTTTCCCAAAACGGTCTTGAGGTCCAGTGAAGAGTAGGGATCAACCAAAAGCTCTGTCGGTTCATTTAGTTTTCCATTTAGATAAATGCCCATTTCATCATAAGCTTGTTTTCTGGAACTGACATCTATCACCACAGGCTTTTGACCTTCTATAATGATTTCCGCTTTGTATCCGTCAAGAAATTGGGCCATTACAGGAACGGGTGGAGGGATTTCCAGTTCCTTCGCTTTTCCATCCTTGAACGTATAGGCATAACTGGTTATCAACCGCTCTCCACCTTCCATCAAAACCGTGACCAATACATCCTGGACCCCATCATCATTCAAGTCGGCAACCTTGAGGTCTGGATTATATCCAGCTTCAAGCGGGACGCTGATTGTACGGCGATTGCTTTCCACACTTAACTCAATTTTCTTCAGGAACTTGCTTCCTTCCTCATATGGCAAACCCTGAACCTGGATGATGTCTATTTTCTGGTCACCTGTTACATCTCTTTTTGTTGAAATATAGGTGCCATCGACCTGAAAATTTTTATCATGTGCTTCAACCGCTTGATAGCTCAAAAAGAGTGAGATGACTAAAACCGCATATTTTAGCAGGTCTAACATTTTCATAGTGATAACCTCTCTTTTCCAAGATGAACTAGTTTGACATTTGTCTCCGTTTTAACTTTCGGCGCTGATCTTTCATGAAGATGGACCAGAAATAACCTGGCACCAATATCACAAAGCCCACTATATATGTGGCAAACACGGCACGGAATGAAGTCGGGTCGGTAAATCCTGAAAGGATCGTGACATTTGGAAAAATGATATAAGGTAAATGTGCGATGCCATAAACATAACTGCCGATTAAATAATGATGATCGCTATAACGGCGCGGCGCGGCACCCCATACCCCCCTGCTTAGAAAAATTTTCATTTTTGTCTAAGCTGTGCGAGAAGACCAAGAATGCACTCATAATACATAATAGGACCAAGATTAGGCTTGCGGGAACGATCAAGGCTTCCCCAATCGGGAATACTGCATCTGGAAATAAACTGCAAATAGCGATAACAAGACCAACGACAAAAGTATTAGTTACCTCCCAAGTTGGTGATAAATAGCTATTCGCTATCTTCTTAGCATTGGTTTCTTCCTTTTTAATGTAAGTCTGCCCAAAAGCCAGCGCCAAAATCCATGGACTCGTCCAATCACTTCCATGAACCCAGTCCATAATAGTGACAGTTGCACACCCGCAATCGTACTAGTCGGAATGCCGACCCCAAGCAAACCCCCTAATGTTTTGGTTCAGCGTTTAGCCATGACGACATACTGTAAATCCTTTGTCTTTTGATACATCAATTCCGCTGCCAACATCATCATCGGCAACCCGACGCCAATCGTTGCAAATATGATATGTACAGCCATATTCGTCCCGAACATCGTACGGGCCATTTGTATATGATCCATACTGTCTTCCTTTCTAACCTTTGCTCTTGGTAGTATCTCCTCTGTACAGGAAAATATTTAATAATATTCCACAAACTATATTTTCATGGTTTTGCAGAAAGACAGCATTTTACTTGATGATGTTTTTGGTTAATTGTTTTATTTAAATATTCTATCGGGGTTATTATTGGGATATATTTACTCGGTTGATTGCTTCTTAATCTTGCTTAGATCGCATGTACGGACGGCATTTTTAGTATAGTTGTGCAAATAATAATATGAATTGATAAATCCCCAATCAATTTATCAATTTTTTCTAAATAAGAAATATCCATCTTTAATGATTACTTTTTACAATAATCCTGCCTCATTATGGTTATGCGCCCATAAACGGGTCACCAAACAATCACCATTGCGAATCCTTCACAATTCTCTAAAGAACTGTTCATTCATTTTTATATTCTATTCAATCAAAATACACACATATCCTACAATATAGTAGTCTATGTGTGTATTTGCGGGTGGTGTTTGACTTTTGCCCAATTTTCCTTAAAGCACAGGTACTAGCCTATATATTTATGTTTAATCCATAGAACTCCTTTGACGTAAAAAAGAACAATACAATAAAGTATCTTTTTTGCAAAAATCGCCCTATGTTTCTTGCGATAGGTTATTGCACCAGAACGGAGGATTTCTATAATTAAAAAACTCTACCATATCGTAGAGCTTTTTAAACATATGTTCATTAACTAGCACTTTTCTATCATTATAAAAAATAGGATTACTCCGTTTTTAACAATTTGAAATTCTTGCTTAATTCATTTATTCCGCTTTACTCTGTTTAATGCACTGAATATTCTAAATATTGAACGCGTGCCTTTACAAGACTCTGGTTTAGAAAAATTCATATTCAGGATACTAATCCTAAAAACCCTTTGGACCTTTTTATCAATCACTTCCTGTGATTAATAAATCATCCTGTAACTGAATTAACACTGTTTCATTACTTACATTTTGATTTTTTGTTACTTCAATTGAAACAACATGACCACTTACACTAGTCTCAATTTCCACTTTTTTATTGTCCGTTGTATGAACTACCATTAGTTTTTCCCATTCATATACATAAGAGCCTTGACTAACAAATATGTTTTCAACTTTTCCACAACAAGGACTATAGACAGTTTCTATAACTTTTTTCACCTTAAAACCCTCTCTTTCTATTGAAATGAATTAGAAATTCCAAATATCATACTTACACCGAGCCATGTAAGCAGCTAGACGCATATCTATTTATTAATTTTGTGCTATGGATGATATCTTTTGAAAAGAATGACCATGCCATTTTTCCTGTCCAATAATAGCCTGATCGTTTTGCAGCCATTCAAACTATGATGCCGCCATTCCACCAGAACCATAATATCTTTGGTTGTTCCAACATTTTACTAATCGCTCCCACATACCCTCGAATTAACCGATCTAATTCAGGGGAGGGCATGATACGGGAGGATCGCAAACCGCCTTTACTTCGATAAAGCAGTTACTTCCGGATGAAAACGAACTCGTCCCTTTGTAGGCCAGACCAATCATTCTGCTGAGAACGATAGCCGGAGAAAAGACTGGATTGAACTAGTAAATCTAATGCTTCACTTGCTTATTGCCCGGCTTTTCAACTTGAACGATATTGATAAGGATTGCCTCTTACCTTGCAGGTGATGAAAGTTAAGGATAATCTACATTTAAAAACATAGCCACATCTTTGCTTTTTTGTTTTCTTTGTTTCCGCATACTTGCTCGATCTAAGGCCGTTTCATGTAATTTTTTTTCTTCTTCTGTCTCCGGAATAACATTTGGAACACGTGTGGGACGTTTATGTTCATCTAGTGCAACAAATGTTAATAGAGCAGTCGCTGCAATTCTACGAACACTGCTTTTTAAATCTTCAGCAATAATTTTCACAAAAACCTCCATTGAAGATGTGCCTGTCCATGCCACATAAGATATAAAACACACTGAATCTGTTGTACGTATGGGATGTAAAAAGTCAACTGAATCTGTTGAAGCAGTTACACATTCACTCCGACTATGACGTGCTGCAGAAATCGATGCTACTTGATCGACATCACTCATCAATCTGCCGCCGAATAATGTATTATGATTGTTCACATCATTTGGAAATATACGACTCGTTCTTATGACCCTTGATTCTCTGCAATATTTCGCTTCTATAAACCCGTCCTCCTAAAACATGGGACCTGAAATCATCACCTATGTAAACTTTTAGTATATGGTTATATTATGATACAATTTTGCGCTTTTTAATCTTAAAACACTATCGGCGTATGTAGCCTAGTGTTCCGAGAATACGAAGCTTGCTTTAAAATATCATTCACCATATGCTGTTGCTCAAGCTCTTTACGAAGCATTAAAAGCTCCTCCTGCTCGAGTAAACTGTTTTCATTCTCTTGGTAGGATCCAGATTTTTCATACTGGGTGAATCCACCGGTCAAGGGAGGACGGGATCGTATTATTCCTTCACTGTGCGCTTTCAGAGAAGATTTATGCTTATATTTTTCTATTTAAAAAGAGTGGTTGTACCTATCTGTTTAGTTTCCCAGAAACGAACGCTAACATAAAATAACTTTCTATGGTATCTTCACCCATTTTAATAAACCCATCAATTATTTAGAAAAGAAACCTTTAAGGGCAAAAGCTATATTTTGTGGTCTTTCTGCCAAGCGACGCATAAAATAACCAAACCAGTCGTTACCAAAAGGAATATACACACGCATTGTATATCCTTCTTTAGCTAAACTTAATTGCATGTCTGTCCTAAATCCATATAACATCTGAAACTCAAATTGGTTACGTGGAATATTGTTTTTTTGAACAAACTCTTTTACACTGGCAATGATACGATGATCATGGGAAGCAATCGCCGTATAGCTGCCACTCAGCAAATGCTCTTCAATGATTCTCATATAATTTTTATCTACTTCTTCTTTCTCTTGATAAGCCACAGAAGGAGATTCTTGATAAGCTCCTTTAACTAAACGAAGGGGAATTCCTTTTAATTCTTTTACGTCCTGTTCCGCTCGATATAAATAGGATTGAATCACTGTTCCTACATTATCATATGTTTCGCGTAATTCTCTCAGGATATCTAACGTGATTTGGCAATGTGCATGATCTTCCATATCGATTCTGACAAAATTGTTGTATTTCCTGGCTGCCTCAAGTATTAGACACATATTTTGAACACAAAAATTCCGATCAATGTCCAAACCAAGTTGGGTCATTTTTACAGATAAATTACTATTTACTCCTGCACTCCCCATAGCTTCCAACGTTCTTACGTTGTATTCCGTTGCCTCTATTGCCTCTATTCTACTTGAAACAAATTCCCCTAAATGATCCAGTGTACAAATCAAGCCTTTTTCATTTAATTCTTGAACTTTCTTAATCGCACTTTTGATAGTATCTCCTGCCACAACTTGGGAAGCCCCAAATCGAAGGCCCCATTTTTTCGCAGCTTTATTTAACGCTTTGTTGTTGGAAGCGTGAAGAAAAATATTTTTTGAAACATCTGCCAGCATGAATATATCCCCCTAAATGCATGTCCTTGTTTTATTAAATGGGGCAACCTTTTTAAATTGCCCCAGCCCTTATTAAAGTGTTTCGCTAGTTGTTTTCGCTTGCATGTGCAGAATCAAATAATCAGGGCCCCCTGCCTTCGAATCCGTTCCAGACATATTGAACCCACCAAACGGATGATACCCAACGATTGCTCCTGTACAACCGCGATTAAAGTATAGATTACCTACGTGGAATTCTTCTTTTGCTCGTTCAATATGATCAGGAGTGTTAGAAAGTAACGCACCCGTTAAGCCGTAGTCCGTGTTGTTCGCTATTTCCATCATATGATCGAAATCGCGCGCTTTACAAACAGCTACAACAGGTCCAAAAATTTCTTCCTGCATCAGACGTGCTTTTTCATCAATATCCGCAAAGATGGTCGGTTCAATAAAATACCCTTTGGAGTCGTCCCCTTCTCCACCAGTCATCAACTTGCCTTCTTCCTTTCCTATTTCAATATATTTCATGATTTTATCGTAAGAAGCCTGGCTGATGACGGGTCCCATATAGGTATTTACATCTTCAGGGCAGCCATTCGTTAAATCTTGAGTTAATGCCACTGCTTTTTCAAGGACTTCGTCATAAACATCCTGATGTACCACCGCACGTGAACCAGCCGAACACTTTTGTCCGGAGAATCCAAAAGCAGAATAAACAATCGAAGCGGCCGCTACATCCAAATCCGCGTCTTTATCTACGACTACAGTATCTTTTCCGCCCATTTCGGCAATCACACGCTTTAACCAAATTTGACCCGGATGCACTTTTGCCGCGCGTTCATAAATGCGGCAGCCAACTTCACGTGAACCCGTGAAGGAAACAAAGCGAGTTTTCGGATGATCAACAAGATAATCCCCTATTTCCGCGCCCCCTCCTGGAATATAGTTAAGTACGCCATGAGGAAGACCTGCTTCTTTCATGACTTCAACGAATTTCGCTGCAATCACTGGTGTGGTATTTGATGGTTTCAGAAGAATCGTGTTTCCGGCAACAATCGCTGCAGCTGCCGTTCCGGCCATAATAGCTAATGGAAAGTTGAATGGAGAAATGATGACACCTACACCCAGTGGAATATAGTTGAACTTGTTTGCTTCTCCATCTCGACTTTTTACAGGTACTCCGTCTTTTAAATGCATCATTTGACGGGCATAGAATTCAAGGAAATCAATGGCTTCAGCCGTATCTGCATCAGCTTCTTTCCATGGCTTTCCAGCTTCTTTAACTAGATAGCCTGAAAATTCATGTTTGCGGCGACGAATGATATCCGCGGCACGAAATAAAATGTTAGCACGTTCTTCTGGTTTTTCTTTTTTCCATGTGTTGAATGTAGACAATGCTGCTTGCATTGCCTTCTCGGCCAATTCTTTATTCGCTTTAGAAACTCGACCGATTACTTCTTCCTTATTTGCTGGATTTATCGATACAATTTGTTCATTTGTTGTAATGAATTCTTCTCCAATGACAAGTGGATAATTTTTTCCTAGCTCTGATTGTACAACCTCTAAAGCTTTTTTAAATTCACTTTTATTTTCTTCAAGTGTAAAATCTGTAAATGGTTCGTGTTTATATGTTTGAATGTCCGTATTATTTGTTGTAATCATGTTTTTCTCTCCCTTAAAAAATAAATTTGTATAACCGATGTAATAGCGCATCATCTTAAGTTAAAAGTATGAATAATTTTCAACTGATAGTTGCTGCCTCTAATTTCTTCTTTTACTTTTGTTTGTGAAAAAAGTTCGCTAATCCAATATCTCCTCCTTCATTAACGGAAAATTTATAATAAAAATAATATTCAAAAACTTAATATGAACATATTATAATTCCATTTATACACTTTTGTATACTACTTTTAACAAAATTGTCTAAATAATTTAAAATTAAACACTTTTGTTCAATTTAATATTCATTTTTTAAAAAACAGATTATTATACTAGCTTATGAAGCTAATCTAAACAGTATATGGTGAATTCATTTTATCTTGGGGAGAGTTCACCACCTATTAACCCGTTTTTTTCAATTGCAAAGCTTCTAAACCACATAGTATGTAAATGGCTGTAGGAATGCCTTCAATCATAACAACGGAACGAGCTCGCTTTTTGATTTAAGTTTTATAAATAACTTTAAAGTATACATAAGTGTTTAGTTTATGTTCCATTCCGGGAAATAAATAGACAAATATGCACAAAATGTATTATCATATAATTCTTAATATTTTTTCATCTTTTATTTGGAGTCTATATGCATTTTAAATTTTTAATTCTAATAAGTAGAAGAAATAAAAGAGGAAGAATTGTTAAAGATTTGTTTCTTGTTTTAAGGGTTATCACTTTCTGTTATTTTTTTGAAAGATTTGAATCCCCTTAATTTTTTTGGTTTTTACGTTATGGAGAGGATGTAGGATATGAATCATCAACAACCTGAATTAAAAAAAGAGTTGAAAATTCGGCATATTACCATGATTTCTCTCGGAGGAATCATCGGTGCTGGGTTATTTGTTGGAAGCGGCCCGTTAATTAATACGGCTGGGCCAGGTTCTATTTTCTCATATGCGCTAGCAGGATTACTGGTAATTTTGGTGATGCGGATGCTTGGGGAAATGTCAACGGCAAATCCATCAAGTGGCTCTTTTTCCACTTACGCCCGGGAAGCGATCGGCCCATGGGCCGGGTACACGATTGGCTGGTTATACTGGTTTTTCTGGGTAATTGCCATTGCAGTTGAAGCGATAGCAGGTGCGACAATTATTCAATATTGGTTTCCTTCTTTGCCTTCTTGGTCAGTCAGCCTTATGCTTACTTTTTTATTAACCCTAACTAACATCTATTCTGTTAAATCATTTGGTGAGTTTGAGTATTGGCTGTCCATGATCAAAGTTGTCAGTATTGTTCTCTTTTTAATTCTTGGAGGTGCCATTATATTCGGTTTCATACCAGGTATAGAATCACCTGGTACTTCAAACCTTCTACATAGAGGTGGATTCCTGCCATCTGGAATAAGTTCTGTGTTTATAGGAGTTGCCCTTGTTATGTTCTCTTTTATGGGGAGTGAAATCGTGGCTACTGCAGCTGGGGAAACCTCACATCCTGAAAAAGCCATGAGGGTTGCTACAAATACTGTTATCTATCGTATCTTAACTTTTTACCTAGGTTCAATTTTAATAATCGTAACAATTCTTCCATGGGACTCTACCAGTTTGATGAAAAGTCCTTTTGTTTCTGTCCTTGAACTTTTAAATATACCAGCTGCAGCTCAAATCATGAACTTCCTTCTTTTGACGGCAGTGCTTTCTTGTTTGAATTCTGGTATTTATACGAGCTCACGTATGTTATTTTCGATGGCGAAAAATGGAGATGCTCCCCGAATGTTTTTAAAGGTAAATAAGAAGGGGATACCCATGAATGCGATTTTAGGATGTACCGTTATTGCTTATATCAGTATTGGATTCAATTACGTTTCTCCAGATAAAGTATTTCTGTTTTTAGTTAATGCTTCCGGAGGTGTAGCCCTTCTTGTTTATCTAGTGATTGCCTTCTCTCAGTTACGTATGCGAAGAAAATACGAAAAAGAAAATCCTGGAGCACTTAAGATCAGAATGTGGTTATTTCCTTATTTAACATATGCCACGATTATTACGATCACTAGTATATTTATCTCGATGGCATTTATTGATTCCTTACGTTTACAATTCTTTTTAACGCTACTTCTCACTATCCTGATTGTCGGTTCTTTCTTTGTCTTAAAGAAAAAGAAACCATCGGATTTATTATCAACGAACAAAGAAAAAAATGCCTCATAAATAATGGACGCTATTTGAAATTAGACACGGGCTGGCGCATTAAAAAATCCCAACTCAGATTAGTCATTTGATTTACCCCTGTCAAGTAGACAGTCATAAAAGACTACAGTCATCGAGATTCGATATTCATTCGGAGCTCGGTGGCTGAGTCGTTTTTGGAATCGTTTTTAGCTGTAATAATAGATATCCTCCCAGTTTTTAAAAATGATTTTGATTCAACATCTCTTATTTATAATGGGGAAAGAACGATTCCACTAAGACATTATCATGTTGGTTTCATTTAATGCCAAGATATTGAAGTCGTAGATTGTATGCATGGGCTGTGCATTAGAAGCCTTGATCCGAATGGAGAATGGTTCTGTACTTCTCAACATGATTCTGGGTTCCTCCATTTACAGATTTACATAACGCTTTTTTCAGCCTGTACTTTATAATAATCTCACTCTGATACCTTTCAATTGAATTGGTATCCTTCGTTTCATTGCTGCCTTCCCCATTCAAATACATCTGTACAGCTTTCATTTTTTTCCTTTGAATATTTCTCGAACTTTTCCCTTTTTTAGCCTATAATGAAATCCCCTCCAGGTAGTGGTGTATTTTCCACGATTGTTTGTGGTCTTTTTACACGGTCTACCTTAAGGGGATATTATCAAAGCAGTCTTTCCAGAAACTAGCTCTCGTTTTTTTGTTATCTGTGATAACAAAAGTTTCGATAGAGAGCGTAACTGGGGCATAATAAAATGCAAAATAAAAATAAATCAGTTTAATCCGTATTCTTTAATCTTATTGTAGAGCGTTCCTCTGGACATGCCGAGTAATTTGGCAGCCGCACTTTTGTTTCCATATGTCTTGCTTAAGGCTTCTTGAATCATGTATAACTCTTCTTTTTCCTCTTCCTGAAATGATGTTTCTTGTGGGCATGAGATAAGGCTATTATGAACATAATAGCTACTAGTTATGTTTTTTTGAAGATGATTGCTTTTAATAATATTTTCATCATTCAGAAGGATAACACGTTCCACAACATTCCGAAGTTCACGGACATTTCCTGGCCATTCATAGTTAACTAATATAGTTATAACTTCCGATCCAATTTTCGGAACTGGTTTCTTATACTTAGAACTGAACTCTTGCACAAACTGTTCAACTAATTTGACAATATCTTCTGGCCTTTCACGTAAAGGAGGAATATCAATGTTAATTACAGTTAAGCGATAATAAAGATTTTCGTTGAATTTCCCTTCCTTTACCATTGCTTCTAATGCCTGAGATGTAGAGGCAATTACACGTGTATGTGTCGTCAATAATTCCGTTGTCCCTACACGATAAAATGATCCATGTTCTAAATAGTGCAGAAATTTTTCTTGAATGTCTAATGGCATTTTATCAATTTCCTCAATGAATAATGTCCCATTATGTGATTGTTCAATTTTTCCATTTTTCCCCGTCTTCTTATCTGCTGTATAAACTCCTTTTTGATATCCAAATAATTCAATCTCCAAAAGAGTGGAAGGAATGGCTGAACAATTAATAGATACAAAAGGGCCGGTTCGCTTTGAACCGCCGTAATGAATAGCTTGTGCTAACATCTCTTTTCCTGAACCCGGTTCTCCGGTTAACAGAACCGGAATGTCTGCGTAGGCAACTTTTTGCGCTATCTTCACGGCCTTTTGAATTTCTACATTTACTCCAATAATAGAGGAAAAAGGGTTGTCCTGATGGATAAGCAACGGTAACGAAGAATCAAGTTCCTCGTTTAAACGAACAATTTGAGTAATATCATGTTCCGTTGCAATGCCTCCAATGACTGTATTATCCTTTATGACTGGGGAGGCATTTACTAATACGTGATTATCATTATTAGGGCGATGATAAGCCCCGCGAACGGGACGTCCCTCATTTAATATACGATGCAATATAATGGACTCTGATTGAAAATGCTCTCCAATCTTTTGACCAAGGATATTTTCACGTTTAATGCTGTATGTTCCCTCGGCAACGGTATTCCAGCAGATGACTTTCCCCTCTTGATCCACAGCTGTGACTGCGTCATTAATGGTTTCCGCCAATGTAGAAAAGTATGCGGATAGCTCCTCATTTTTCAATTCCAGCAGTTGGACCCATTGGTTTGCAGTTATGATTCCACTAATTCCTTCTTTTTCCGGATCTTTAATCAGGACCGGTCTGCTCCAATCAGTTTGTAGCATAGAAAGTTCATCTATTGTAGAAATGGTAGAGGGAGTCCACTTTACCTTTTCAATCCACTCGATTACAGACAGTGAATCATCCATTAATGCCAGAAAATTGCATTCATTCTTTGAAACAATGTAGTATTCCTTCGCTGAAATGATTACAAAATCATACTTTAAAAAGTTATTCTTTATATCCATTAAAGTTGTATAGGGTTTCACTATAGTGAAGGAGTCGTATAGAGTAATTTCTTCCATTTTAAACATAATAAACCCCTTTTATTATATATTTTATGAGAAAGTATAAGGATTTATACAGTATCATCTTCTAAAACAATCATAAAACAAATATGTTTAAATAAAAACTAATAACTTTATTATAATATAAACTTCACTCTATGTTTCTAACGATTGATTTTCTGTTGGAGTTAGTATAGTTTCATGGACACATTTTAGTTAAGTCCTTACAATGATTTTTGAGAGGATGTGTCCGTCTTGGA
>NZ_JBHZPE010000126.1:0-1379 GCF_042787985.1 Peribacillus sp. YIM B13481 | reverse complement strand
TAAATAAACAAGCAATTAACGATAAAAATCAAAATGGGGAATGAGCAAAAGCTCTCCCCCATTTTGTCAACAGCCCCCTTATGCCCATTTTTTTTGGACCATTACTAAAATGTAGGGATTTCATCAAATCTCTATGAAATTAATCAAACGATTGATTAATATTTGAAAAACCAATCGAAAGGATATCCAAATATACGAAGATCCTTTTTTCAAAGCAAAATAAACTATTTTTAATACATGGATTTCAGCTGTGCGACTTAGTTAATGGAGATCCTTATCACATGATCAAGTCCTCATATAACCCGTTCCAAAAAGTGTTTCACAAACCGATCCGCTTGCACTTTCGTACAGACGCGGATTCCAGGACCGCTAACCTGTTGGCCTATTGTCCTGCCTGTTTCTTCGCCTTCGGTCACAACCTTGACGTTCATCATTTCTGCACCTACAAAACTTGAATCAATCGCAACCCCGACTGCAAGTGGATCATGAAGGGCGCAACCGCCCAAACCTGGATGGGAGATTTCATAAGCTTTCATATAATAATCGGTCATTTCCGCTAAAAATCGGGCGCTCTCCTTACCAGTTGCCCGCCATTCATCAAGCTTCGATTTCAAAAGATATGTTTGCAGTGTCACATCAAGTCCCACTAGGGTGATTGGCAGTCCGGATGAAAATACATGATCAGCCGCTTCGGGATCGGATACTATGTTCGCTTCAGCATAAGGCGTTACATTTCCTTGTACGTTTACAGCACCGCCCATAATAACCACCTCTTTTACTAAGGACATGATTTTCGGGGCTTTTTTAATTGCCATTGCGATGTTAGTCAGTGGTCCTACTGCAATAACCGTAATTTCATGCGGCCGGCTTTTCACTTGTTCGATAATGAAATCTGATGCATTCCCTTTTGATGCTTTAATAGTTGGTTCAAACTGAAGGGTATTTCCTAATCCGTCTTCCCCATGGACATGCTTGGGATATTTCTTCTTCTTTCCGCGTACCAATGTTTGACCGGCTCCTTCAAAAACCGGAATGCGCCTATTTAATTTTTCCAAAACGGCCAGTGTATTACGGGTCGATTCAACAATGGGTACGTTACCAAAGCAAGTGGTAAACCCCAGCACTTCCAATTCTGGTGAATTTAATGCATATGCCATCGCCATGGCATCATCAATCCCAGTATCAACATCAAATATGATTGGTTTCAATATTTCCACACCTTCCAGAATTACATTTTTGTGCCACTAAATATTAATGTCCTTTCTCAATAGAGAAATAAATAGCTTTCTACACGTTCCATATCTTTTTGTATGAAAATACATTAGTAAAAAAGCCATGCTAAAATAAACCCTCCATATTCTTATTTTTTTTCGAAGGGC
>NZ_JBHZPE010000125.1:0-1416 GCF_042787985.1 Peribacillus sp. YIM B13481 | reverse complement strand
GAGAACCTGTGAAGCTTGATTTATTCAATAAAACTACGCTGCCAGAGTTGTTAAAGGTTGTAATTTTTCTGGAGAATAGGTTTCATTTCTTTTGGCTATTCCCACAAAGAGCCGTGCTAGCTTTCCGCATAATTTCATAATAGACTTCATTTTCTTTATTTTTTTTACCTTAACATTATTGGCGTGCAACGCTTTAAACTCAGGGTTATTCATGACAAGACTCATTGTCGCTAGGTATAAGAAACGCCTAAGTCTGGATCTCCCACGTTTAGAAATGACAATTTGTCCTTTCCATTTACCAGAGCTCGCCTCGGAAAGATGTAACCCTGCATGACGAAGGAGGGAATTACCATGGGCGAATCCACTTAAATCTCCAGCTTCCCCTAAAATTCCAGCTAAAGAGATTTCACTGATCCCTTTAATAGCCAGCAGTTTCTTTGCGAAAGGAATTTGTTGAAGCACGTTAGTGACTTCTTGTTCCACTCTTTCGAGTTGCGTTGTAGCTAGATCATACTCTTCTAGTAGTTGTTCTAAATGTAGCTTGTAAGCATCAAGTGCTTGGTGCGTTCCGATAGAACGTTTAGCTAAATCTATAAGTAGATAAGCTTTTTTCATCCCAGGCTGACGCTTCATTACCGATTTCCATTTGCCTACAATGTCTTGAGGTTGCATCGATTGTAACTCGATTGGTGTAGGAAATAATCGTAGAGTTGCGATTGCCCCTTTGCCTTTCACATCTTTAAACACTTGTCGTAGCTCAGGAAAGACTACATCTACCCAACGATTTAATTGGTTGATAGAACTAACGAGACGTTTAACGATTACATCACGGTTGGACATAAGGACTCGAAGTTTTTCGAAAGACTCTGGAGTTGAACGAACAAAGGCATAGTATCCATTCTTCACCATATCCGCAATCACGAGAGCGTCTTTTTTATCACTTTTGGACTGAGTGTTATCTCGATTTTCTTTATTTCTTTTTACAAGGTGAGGATTGACTGTTACGACATCAATCTTTTCGTTAGATAACCATTTCGATAGATTAATCCAGTAATGACCTGTAGGTTCCATACCGACAATCGTTGTGTCTAAGCTGTTTTTAGCTTTTAGTTTATTAATCCATTCTAGAAATCTGTTAAAGCCTTCTTCGTTATTTTCGAAAGTAAGAGGATCACCTACCACGATTCCTCGATAATTTACAGCTCGAGCAACGTGAAATTGTTGGGCAATATCCACGCCAACAACGAGATGTCGATCAGAAATTCTCTCTATTAGTTGATTTTGTTTATCTTGCATTTTAAACTTCATATTAGGGTTCCTCCTAAGGTTTTGAGTTAGAGTGGTGTCTTACTCATATCTTACTGAGGAGCCCTATTTTTTTCAAAGCTGAAAAATAACGCTCTACAGGAATGCTAA
>NZ_JBHZPE010000124.1:0-1437 GCF_042787985.1 Peribacillus sp. YIM B13481 | reverse complement strand
TGAAGTGAACCCAAAAAGTTAGACACTTTATTTAATTAGGCAGCCTTGAGGGCATGAACCCGGTAATCTACCGGGCTCATGCCTTTTAATTTTACCTTGATTCGTTGATGATTGTAGTAATGGATATATTCTTCTAGTTCTTGTTTGAAATGCTCCATGCTTTCAAATTCTTGAAGATAGAGTAACTCGGATTTTAATAGGCCAAAGAAGTTTTCAATGACCGCATTATCGAGACAATTTCCTTTGCGGGACATGCTTTGTGTAATGTTATGTCTTTTCAAATCATGAGAGTATTGTTTCATCTGGTAATGCCAGCCCTGATCTGAATGAAGAATGGGTGAATCTTTCGATTCCAAGCGGTCAAAAGCTTTATCCAGCATTTTAGAAACGAGCGGATAAACAGGCCGAGATTCCATATTAAAGGCGATGATTTCTCCATTAAACAGATCAAGAATGGCCGATAAGTATAGTTTCTCCCCAGCTAGATGGAATTCTGTGACGTCTGTCACCCACTTTTCATTGGACTTTTCCGCCTTGAAATCACGTGCTAGAATGTTGGGTGCAATCTTGCCGATTTTCCCTTTGTAAGAACGGTATTTCTTCATGCGAACCAAAGACTTCAATCCTAGTTCATTCATCAATCGGAGAACTGTTTTATGATTGATGCGAGCACCTCGGTTACGTAATTCTAGGGTGATGCGTCGATATCCATAACGTCCTTTATGCGTATGGAAAATCTCTTCGATAAGGGATTTAATTTCTGTGTATTTATCCTCACGCCCGAAGGCGTTTACCCAATAATAGTACGTACTCCGTGCCATGTTAGAAATGGATAGAAGTAGATTTAAATCAAATTGTTTCCTTAGTTCATGGACTACTTTCACTTTTTCTTTCTTTGTAGGGCTTCCTTTTCTTGAACTAAGGCATTCAACTTTTTTAGATAGGCATTCTCTGCACGTAAGTATTCTAATTCTGCAAGAAGTGCTTCTTGAGAGCCTTTAGCTGGCGATGTTTTCTTGGTTTCTTTTTTCATGGATAGACGCCCCTTTTTCTTTGGTTTAAGGGCGTCTATACCTCCTTCCTTCAACTGATTTGCCCAATTCAAAAGTGTAGAATCGGAAGGAAGGTTATAGTGTACAGCGGTCGCGCTGATCGATGCCCCATTTTCGTTCATATATGTAAGTACCTCTAGTTTAAAGGGCAGAGTGTAATTTGTATAGGATGAAGCAAGTCCTTCCATCCCATGTTCAAGATAGCGATCGACCCATCTTTTCAGAGGGGATAAACCTACATTTCTTTCTTGTGCAATGGATTTATAGGATTTTTTCCCTTTTAAGTACTCTAAAACTGCATTTGATTTTTCGTCTATCGTATATTTAGTCAAAAAAACTGCACCTCCAATTGTTAGATGGTGTCTAACAATTGGGGTGCAGTTCA
>NZ_JBHZPE010000123.1:0-1516 GCF_042787985.1 Peribacillus sp. YIM B13481 | reverse complement strand
CTTGGCTACTTAAGTCCGGTGGCTTATCGAAACTTAGCCCTTAAAAAAGTTGTTTGATTTAGTGTTGACATACCAATATATCTATACCATCTTTAACTTTTAAATAAGGCATTTACTCACCCACTTTTTTGAACTCTTATTAAATTAACCTGCCCCGTTATTTCCATAAGAAACCTTATTTATCATTATCTAAATCATCATCAAGAAAAGACCTTTTATCTTCTTTAATTCCATACTTATTTTCAATAAATTGACCAATTATTGAACTGTTTATTCCTTTCCTTACTGCTGTTTCGATAACTATATATAGAATAAATAACCCAACAAATCCGTAAAAAATTGAAAGTATAATTCCCATAATTTTAGCTCTCCTAATAAAATGCATTAATTTAATGTTACCATAAATTAGTAACAGTGGTTGGGCTTTTAACATAGCTCTTCTTCAAGTAACCTTCCCCGTTAGTTAAATAAGAAAAAGGCTGCCTCAGCAACCTCTCTTATTGAAGTAAATCTACCCGTTAGCTGAATAAGGAGTCAATCTACGAAAAAAAGACCCATAAAGCGAAAGCACCTATTACAACTGGAATGATGGATGACAGGATAAGAATTATTTTCGCTGCGATGTATGATTTACTCGCTATTTTATGAAAAAGGATAATATCCTGTTCTGACCAAGAAGCATAGGTATCATTTCTTATCCATTTCCACTTCTTAACTTCCTTCCAATGTTCTTCTTCAGTATATTTTAACAAAACCAATATGAAAAAGATTATTCCTGGAATTAAAAACAATAATCCAACAACCAAAGCATCCAATCTTTCTCCTCCTAAAAGGCTGTAATTCACATCATTTTATCAGAAAACAATCATTTAGCCTTTAGGTAGAATATGGACATTAATCTTCAACAAACCTACCCCTTAGTAACTAAACTGTAAACGGATTGTTACGCAAATAGCATTGTTGGAGGAGACTTCAATATATATAATGAAGACTCGTTAAGGAGTGATGAAAGATGATAAGCGTTACAGTAGATAAGTTAAAATTTAAGAAACAATTATCGGGAATTGAACAAATCACACTGAAAGATTTTCTGTATACCTGGGTAGGTAGCTCAAGCAAGGGATTTGATGATTTTTTTCACCTTGAGTACACAGTAGATGTATTTGCCAAAATGGAAAAAACGACGAATGACACCGATTTGTTGATTTCAGATGATGATTATTTTAGATACATAACATTGACGGAAGATAATCAAATTGTGATAGGTGTTTTAGATATGAATTCAGAATTAAAACATAGAATAATTTCCTTAGATAAGATGAAATAATTCTTCGTTTTCTTTAACCCATCCAAAAAGAGGCAGTGGTACACTGTCTTTTTTAATTGTTAACTAAATGTCTTATGCGACGTTACTGAATTATCCTGCCCCGATAGTTGCATAATCGAGTAGGGGGAAAATAAGTTTATTTTCGCCCCTCTCACAACACCGTACGTACGGTTCGCGTATACGGCGTTT
>NZ_JBHZPE010000122.1:0-1535 GCF_042787985.1 Peribacillus sp. YIM B13481 | reverse complement strand
AGCTTTGGATTAACATCTGCACTTATCCTTACAGCTAAGTCATTATTGAAAAAAGGCGCTAAGAAAACTGCAGTTGCCTACTAATACAATTGCTTTTACAAATTAATTATGCGAGGGAAACGATGTGCGTCGTTTCCCTTAATTTATTATAGCAAAATTCTCCCCAAAAAAAAATATTAAGGTGATAATATGGAAAAATTATTAAAAGATAGATATCTATTACTATTATCAGTTTCATGTTTTTTCTTAAGTTTAGTATTAGGTTTAGGTTTAGTATTAACCGCAGATGTAAATACAGCAATCGATAATAGCAGTAATTATTATAGCAAAAGGGAAGGCATTTCCGGATCAGTGTTCTTTTTTATTCAAAATTTCAAAGTTGCACTTATGCTAATTTCAGGGATTTTTTGTTTTGGTCTTTCAACCTTTTTAGTATTGGTTATCAATGGCTTTTGGCTTGGTGGTGTTATAGCAAGTCAATATTTAAGCGGGACTAGTATAGTAGATTTATGTTTAAGTATATTGCCTCATGGAATCTTTGAAATTCCTGCCTTATTATTATCAGGCTACATAGGATTTATTGGGATTAAATTTTATTTCCACAAGAAGAATTGGAAAAGAAGCATAGTTACTATAGGAATTATCATATTACTACTTATGTTAGCAGGCGCTGTCGAGGGATTTATAACACCTAAATATATCTAATGTAAAAAACTTTATAAGTCTAAAATCTTAATCTCCATATAAAATGGAGATAAAACAATGTTAGATACTGTGCATTTTTAAGTTGATTCAAATCATATAGGGATTATTCATAATTGCAGATTAATATTTATTTACCTATATACCTTCTACTTCAAGAATAAAGTAGAGGTATTATTTTTAATAAATATTTTTTAAACGGTGGCTCTGTTTAATTACACTGTTGATATTTGATGGTTACGAACTTTTGTTCTAGCGGGGTGTATAGAATGTATTGTTTGGAGGAGATTGGTATGAAATTAGTTGAGATTATTACTTAAATTAATAAATTATCTTCCGTAGATAAAGAACGTATGTTATCACAATTTAAATATTTATTAATTCCCCTTCACGCACTCGCTCTGTTTTTCAGTCATGAACAAGTATGTGTATTAGTCGAACGTGACTGAACGAAAAATATTTTCGTTGGGTTGTTTGGTCGTGGTCGTATAACAAAAACACAATTAGATAAAACTTCAGTAGTTGCAGTAGGAACATACTATGAATTAATCTTTGAAAGACCCACAAGTTAAAAAAATGAGAAATCAAGTTTTTTTATGAAACGTAAACTCTATGCGTCACCCTTTTTGTGCTAAGGGGCTATGCGTTTTCCGAAAAAAAGCGTATTCGAAAAATATCGAATACGCTTTTTAAGTTGAAGAAAATCAAGAATAAAGTTAAACAGAGTTAAACTTTAAAGTTCTCTCTATCCGAGTTATTGGAGTTAGTATAGTTTCATGGACACATTTTAGTTAAGTCCTTACAATGATTTTTGAGAGGATGTGTCCGTCTTG
>NZ_JBHZPE010000013.1:0-100359 GCF_042787985.1 Peribacillus sp. YIM B13481 | reverse complement strand
TGATGGTTTTTTTGTCATGCGCATTTTTAGTGTTACCATAGCAAATTAAAGAGAACACACTTTTATATTATCTCTTGCGCGCTTAGCTTGATGGCGATGTGACGCTACCCTTATAAAATCTTAAATTAAGACAAGTGATATTTCAAAAATCACCTCGTTAGAATATAAAATGAATACATAATTTAGCAGTTAAGTATTTATTATCAAAAAATAATTCCACTAGTTAAAAATAGTTTTTAAAAGGGAATTCATTATTTTTGTTGAACATGAATATTGTAGGCAAATTTACCGTTTGATGATTTTTATTGTAACTGATTACATCGAGGTAATTAACATATTTATCTTGTTCATGGTAATGGATTGTATCAAAAAAATAATTAGCGAATGGAGGTTAACACATGGTTAGCTCGATGGCGATCAATATGGATGATTCACGTTCCTTCCTCACTGAAAAACACTTATTATTTAAACAATCAATTCGTGAATTTCTCCACAAGGAGGCTTCCCCCTATTATGATCAGTGGGAAAAAGAGGGGGGGATACCCCGCTTGTTTTGGGAAAAGATTGGGGATAATGGATTTTTATGTCCATGGCTTGATGTAGAGTTCGGTGGGGCGGGAGCAGATTTTGGATATTCAGTTGTACTGGCAGAGGAACTGGAAATGGTTGGATCAGCCTTAGGAGGAATATCAATTCACTCTGATGTTGTGGCCCCTTATATTGCTTCATTCGGCACAATAGATCAAAAACATAGATATTTACCCAAGTTCATTACTGGAGAAATGATTTCTGCCTTTGCAGTGACAGAGCCAGGGCTGGGTTCTGAATTAGCGAATATTCGAACCACAGCCATCAAGAAAGATGGATATTATATTGTCAATGGAGCGAAATCGTTTATTACAAATGGCTTTAACGCTGACTTCTTGATAGTAGCATGCAAAACTGATCTAGATGCTGTTCCTTCTCATGACGGAATCAGTTTGTTGCTCCTTGATAAAGATACACCAGGGTTTTCACGAGGAAGAAAACTTGACAAAGAAGGCCAGGAAAGTTCAGAAACAGCCGAACTATTTTTCGATGATGCCTCTGTTCCTATTGGGAACCTTCTTGGGGAGGAAGGTAAAGGGCTTTCATATATAATGCAAAAACTGCAGCAGGAAAGGCTTTTGTGTGCGATTGGGTCTTTAATGGCAGCTAAGGATATGCTCGACTTAACTGTGAATTTTATTAAAGAACGAAAAGCATTTGGTAAGAAAATTAGTAAATTTAAAAATGCACAGTTTACCATCGTTGAAATAGCGACCGATATTCAGTTGGGAAGAACGTTTGTTGATGGTTTGATCTGTAAACATATGAAAGGGGAGAAGATCATAACGGAAGTATCGATGGCTAAATATTGGATCACGGAGATGTCTAAGCGAATATCTGAAAAGTGCATGCAGTTACATGATGGATACGGAAATATGGGTGACTATAAAATTGCCCGGCGTCATCGGGACATTCCTGTGACAACATTATATACAGGGTCAGATGAAATCCTGAAAATCCTCATTGCTAAAAATATTGGGTTATAATTCATTTTTAATAACTTAAATCTATTAACTACCTTAAAATGAGGTAGTTTTTTTATTCCATTTATTCAATATAATTACAATGAACTAGTTTTTTTTGTTAAAATGGTTTATGTAGTTTTATTCTGGGTATAAGAGACTGTGCATATAAAAAGTAATATATTTGTAAAATTTGTAATTGTATGCGAATGATGGAGGTGCTTGTTATGTTAAAAATTGAAAATGTATCGAAAATCTATAAGGGAGGAAAGAAAGCTGTAAAGAATATATCATTGGATATTAAAAAAGGAGAGTTCATTTGCTTCATTGGTCCGAGTGGATGTGGCAAAACAACGACAATGAAAATGATTAACCGTCTAATCGAACCATCTGAAGGAAAGATACTTATTAATGGGGAAAATATAATGGATAAAGATCCAGTCGAGTTAAGAAGACAGATCGGGTACGTTATCCAGCAAATCGGACTTTTCCCTCACATGACGATTCTTGAAAATATCACCCTCGTTCCAAAACTTCTTAAGTGGAATGACCAGAAGAAAAAAGAACGTGCACTGGAATTGCTTCAGCTTGTCGATATGGGACCCGAGTATTTAGAAAGGTATCCATACGAATTGAGCGGCGGGCAGCAACAAAGGATTGGCGTTCTGAGAGCTCTTGCTTCAAATCCCCCACTTATTTTAATGGATGAACCTTTTGGAGCACTAGATCCAATCACCCGCGATGCCCTTCAGGAGGAATTTAAAAATCTGCAGCGCACACTTGATAAAACAATTGTTTTTGTTACCCATGATATGGATGAAGCCATTAAGCTAGCCGACAGGATCGTCATCTTAAAGGCTGGTGAAGTCGTCCAAGTGGGAACACCGGATGAAATCCTCCGATACCCAGCCAATGAGTTCGTGGAAGAATTCATAGGTAAAGATCGATTGCTACAAACAAGACCTAATGTTGAGTTGGTAGAACAAATCATGAGCCGTAATCCCATATCCATTACTGAGGAAAAATCCCTTACGGATGCTATTACGATAATGCGGGAGAAAAGGGTCGATTCTTTACTTGTGGTCGATGAGCAAAATGTTTTGAAAGGGTTCGTAGATGTTGAAACGATCAGTGAATACCGAAAAAAAGCAAAATTAATCAGCGAAGTCATCAATACTGAAGTCTATTCAGTAAAGCAGGATTCATTAATTCGTGATTCCGTTCAGAAGATATTAAAACGGGGATTCAAATATGTGCCTGTTGTTGACCAGAATAAACATTTGGTCGGAATTGTCACTAGGGCAACATTGGTAGACATCGTATACGACAGTATATGGGGAGAGGTTGAAAATCAAGTGGCAGAAATGTTCTAGGAGGTGTATGAGATGGAAACATTGCTCGATTTTTTACAAACGAACTGGCAAGAATTTATTTATAAGGCATGGGAGCACTTATATATATCCATGATCGCTGTTTTACTTGGAATAATAGTCGCCGTACCATTAGGCATTATGTTGACCCGAATGAAAAGGAGCGCATCCATAATAATCGGAATTGCAAACATTATGCAGACATTGCCGAGCCTGGCAGTCCTAGCCTTTTTCATTCCTTTCCTCGGAGTAGGGAAAACACCCGCAATTATTGCGTTATTTTTCTATTCTGTTTTACCTATACTCAGGAATACTTACACAGGTATTAAAGGCGTAAATGAAAATCTGCTGGAATCCGGTCGCGGTATCGGGATGACAAGCTGGGAGAGGATTCGTCTGGTTGAATTCCCGCTTGCACTTTCCGTCATTATGGCTGGTATCCGTACGGCTTCCGTCTATTTAATTGGTTGGGCAACCTTGGCTTCCTTTATTGGAGGAGGAGGTCTTGGAGATTACATTTTTATCGGATTGAATTTATACCAAACAGAATATATCGTCGCAGGTGCAGTTCCTGTAATTATCATGGCTATCCTGGTGGATTATGTATTCTCGATCATTGAACGAAAAGTCGTACCAAAAGGATTAAAAGGTATGAAGGAAGTTGCATGAGGAGGAATAGCATGTATAAAAAAATGAGAAGTTCAATTTTCATAGCCCTTTTAGTTTGTTCATTATTCATCAGTGGCTGTTCTTTACCTGGTTTGGGGTCATCTTCTGAAACTACAGTAAAGATCGGTGCCCAAAGTATGACCGAATCCGAAATTCTGGCGAACATGATCGCTCAACTCCTAGAGCGGAATACTGATCTTGATACGAAAATCATCAAAAACTTAGGTTCGAATTTCGTTCAGCAAAAAGCGATGGAGAGCGGTGATATAGATATAGCCGCAACTCGATATACAGGGACGGATTTAACGAGTGTCCTGGGACAGGAAATTGAAAAGGACCCAGTAAAGGCAATGGAAGTTGTTCAAAGGGAATTCAAAGAACAATATGGTTTCAAATTTTTTGATTCATACGGTTTCGATAACACCTATGCCTTTACGATTTCAAATGAATTGGCAGAGGAAAAAGGTTATAAGAAAATATCGGATTTGGAAAAGGATGCAGATAATTTAAGGTTAGGTGTCGATAGTGCTTGGCTGAAAAGAAAAGGGGATGGCTATAAAGGGTTCGTAAATACATATGGATTGGAATTCGGGGAAACTTATCCGATGCAGATTGGCCTGGTATACGATGCAGTCAAAAATGGTCAGATGGATATTGTACTTGCATACTCTTCCGATGGACGGATTAAGGTTAATGATTTGATGCTTTTAGAAGATGATAAACAATATTTCCCTCCATATGATTGTTCAACGGTCGTTACCGAAGAATTATTGGAGCGATACCCTGAAATTGAAGATGAACTTAACAAGTTAATTGGCGAAATCAATACTGAAACCATGCAGGAACTGAACTATGAAGTTGATGGGAACTTGAAAGAGCCATCGGTCGTAGCTTCGGAATTCCTTAAAACACATAAATATTTTGAATAAATGGGAGGTGCAAACTAATGGAAGCCTTACAACAGCTGGGAACGTATTATTCTCAAAATTGGATGTATGTACTTACTGAGTTTTATCGCCACTTTTTAATGTCCGCTTATGGAGTTTTATTTGCTGCAATCGCAGCCATCCCGATGGGGGTTTTCATCGCGAAACATAAGAAATTGAGTAATTGGGTATTTTCCATAACTAATGTTATTCAAACCACACCAGCCTTGGCCATGCTTGCTCTTCTTATGCTAGTGATGGGGTTAGGAACAAATACAGTTATCTTATCATTGTTTTTATACTCCTTACTGCCAATCCTTAGGAACACTTATGTCGGAATTACAAGTATAGATCATGCTTATTTAGAATCTGGCAAGGCAATGGGGATGACGAAGCTCCAGTTACTAAGAATGGTCGAACTGCCATTATCCCTCTCTGTCATCATGGCTGGATTACGCACAGCTCTTGTGGTTGCAATTGGAGTCACTGCTGTAGGGACATTCGTAGGGGCAGGAGGGCTGGGGGATATCATTGTCAGGGGAACGAATGCATCTAATGGAACGGCCATTATACTTGCAGGAGCAATCCCGACGGCATTGATGGCCATTCTGTCAGACCTCTTACTAGGATGGTTGGAACGGTTGCTTTCTCCGATAAAAAAGAAAAAATTTCATTCTGCCTAAAACAAACCAGGACATTGAAAGAGCCATTGCATGTTATTGCAATGGCTCATATTCTTAGGTTTTTGGCCAGAAAAATAACCATTGCCGATTAAAAGGTTACAAGCAGGGACTGACCGGCTTAGTTTTTTATTTCAGAAAAAGGGTAACTATAAGGATAGTTGTAAAAAAATATAAGGGGAATCAATCATGAAACTTACACCAGAGCAGCGTATTGAACTTCACGGCTTTAATAATCTTACGAAATCTCTAAGTTTTAATATGTATGATATTTGCTACACAAAAACCAGGGAAGAGAGAGAGGCCTACCTGGATTATATCGATGAACAATATAATGCAGAAAGGCTTTCGAAGATCTTGCACAACGTTTCTGATTTAATAGGTGCACACGTTTTAAATACGGCCAAGCAGGATTATGTCCCTCAAGGCGCCAGTGTAACCATTCTTGTTTCAGAAGGTCCTGTCGTCGAAGTACCTACTGGAACTTATGAGGAATCACCAGGGCCCTTACCTGATAATGTGGTCATGCAACTGGATAAGAGCCATATTACTGTTCATACATACCCTGAATTCCATCCAAATGAAGGCATTAGCACATTCAGGGCCGACATCGATGTCTCTACTTGTGGAGAAATATCACCGCTTAAAGCTCTTAATTATCTGATCCATTCCTTCGATACCGATATTATCACGATTGATTACCGTGTAAGAGGGTTTACGAGAGATAAAGATGGGCGAAAATTGTTCATTGACCACGATATTAATTCCATTCAAAATTATATTCCTGATGAAGTAAAGGGTTTATATGACATGATTGATGTGAATGTATACCAGGAAAATATATTCCATACAAAATGTAAGCTGAAAAGATTTGATATTAATAATTACTTATTCGGTTATACAGAGGAAAAGCTGAAAACAGAAGAAAGGCAGGTAATAATAGAAAGGCTTCAAACGGAGATGGACGAAATTTTTTATGGTGCCAATGTCCCGCATCCAACAGAAAAGAACAAGCATGCCGATTAAGGGATGCTTGTTTAAGTGAAATATTAATTTAACTGGAAAACATGAACCAATACATAACCGAGACACGTTAATAAAATTGAGCCAATCAATCCAGCAATAAAAGGTTTGCCGCCATATTTTTTAAAAGTGACAAGGTCAATATTCAATCCTAGTCCTGCCATGGACATAGCCATGAGGATATAGGAAAGCATAACAAGTTTTTCGGCTATAAGTTCAGGAACTGCCCCTGTAGAGTAGAGGGCACTCATTAATAGAAATCCAAAAATAAACCAAGGTATCTGAATGGACTTCCAGGAAAATCTCTTTCCCTTATCTGTTGATCGCTCTTTCCAACTCATGATGAATCCAATTAAAAGGGCTACGGGAATGAGCAGGGCCACCCTAGTCAATTTGACCATGACTGCCAAGTCGACTGCTTCATTTCCCCCTGGTGCTGCAGCAGCGATGACGTGAGCAATTTCATGTAGTGTCGCACCCGAAAATATGCCGTAACCTGGATCGGATAACCCCAAAAAGGGATAAAGAATCGTGTAACCGAAAGTGAAGGTTGTACCTAAAACAGCAACCGTCGCTACAGCTATTGCTGTATCTTTTTCTTTTGCTTTAATTTGGGAGGAAATTGCGAGGACGGCAGCAGCTCCACAAATTGCTGTACCACAAGCTGTCAGTAAGCCTAGCTTTTTTTCCACTTTAAATAGACGGGTCAATCCATAAACTACCAATATAGCAAATATTAGACTAATAGCTCCAACAGCAAACGTTTTCGGGCCGGCGTTAAAAATATCCTTCAGGTTCAAGCGCATCCCCAATAAGATAATGCCCATTCTCAAAAGGACTTTACTCGAATAATTTGTCCCAGCGACGGCGTAAGCGGGTACGCCGATAATCGATTTCCAAACAACACCAATCAGTATCGCAATGACTAGCTGTCCCAATATATGAAGGAATGGAAGCTCTGCTAAGTATTTAGCTGCAATAGCAATTAGCAAAGTTAAAGCTATTCCTTTTGTAAATCCAAGTTTTCTAGTTTCAACCTCTGTTCGTTCCAGTGTGATCACTCCATCTATGTTGATGCCTTTACTTTAAAGCTTAATTAAGAATAAGTGAAATATATTTTTGCTATTTCAATGATTACTTCTACTTATGATAAAATAGAATGCATAGGTAAATAAGGAGGTAACCATGGATCCTTTAAAAGTATTCGTAACCGTGATAGAACAGAAAAACTTTTCTAAAGCTGGGGATATTCTGAACCTGTCGCAGCCAGGAGTCAGTCTCCATATTAAGAATCTGGAAAATGAGTTAGGAACGAAATTAATTTATCGTTCTCCCAAACAAGTTCAAATAACAGAGCCGGGAAAAATTTTATATAGACATGCAAAGCAAATGCTTGATCATTATGAGACAGCAATAAGAGAAATAAATGAATTTAATAACGTGGTTAGCGGAACGATGAAAATAGGTGCAAGCTTCACGATAGGGGAATACTACCTTCCAAAAGTTTTAGCAGAATTTGCGGCTCAATATCCGATGGTGGACATACAAATCATCATCTCGAATTCTAATGAAGTCATACAAGGAATACGTTCGAATAAGCTTGATATAGGCTTGATAGAAGGGGAAACGGATTATAAAGATATCGATGTCAGACCCTTCATGAATGACGAGATGATTGTCGTCGTCCCCCCGGTTCATCCACTTTCACAGACGGATATCATCGAGGGCACATTGCTCCAAAACCAAACATGGGTACTTAGGGAGCAAGGATCGGGGACCCGTACATATTCGGATAAACTTCTGAGCAGTCTGGAACTAAACATAAAGAAAACCTTTATTTTCACCAGTATCCAAGGAGTAAAAGAAGCGGTGATGGCCGGACTTGGCATTGCCTTGTTATCCCGTTTGACTGTACAAAAAGAATTGAAATCCAATGAATTGAAAACCTTTCATTTGAAAAATGAACCCATTATAAGACCTTTTTCAATCGTGAAAAAGTTAGACTTTGAAGCATCAAAAGCCATGGATCTATTTTTAAGGAAGGTAGAAGACTTTGCGATAAAGGGTCATCCTAAATAAAACCTTACACTTTAAGCCCATCCTTTACATTTCATGAATGAAGGGGATGGGTTTTTATTGAATGACGAATTTTTTTAAATTTTAATGAAAACGTCGAAAGTATTATGGTATATGTCAATCAATAAACAATTTTTACGTATTTTAACATAATTACCAACATATAAATTAAATAGGTAGTCTCCAGGAACTTTTCAGTCCCTGTAGGACTTTTCCGCATTTATTAATCTTAAAAGGAGCAACCACATTGGTTATAGAGCAGAAAGATAAGCGGATTTCTGTTTTCGACAGAATTATAGGGTTCATGCCAAAATTATATGTGATTGGAACTATTTTAATTTTTGTATATACGCTTGTTGCGATGTCTCATTTAGGTATCCAAACTTGGAATAAGCCAGAGGAAGCTGTTGATCCGGTAATTACACAGAATCCCCCTATTTCTGAGGGCTTTGAACATACATTGATTACATTAATCATCGAGCCGATCGTAACTTCAGAATTTTATCAAATTATCTTTAACACGTTATTTCTTTACCTTGTATGGATACTGCTTTTCCTATTAGCACCGATTGCTTTTTACCGTTTAAAGCACTTTAAGTTTTTTAATATAGAAATTGAAATTGAAAAACAAGATGCAGCCGTTTATGAGGTGTTCAGCGTGAGCAGTTCGAAAATGAAATTTGCTGCGTATTTAACATCAGAGGAATATCAATTGGAAATATCAGAGGAAATTGCCAACAGCAAGGACTTTAAAACCCCCTTAATCTATACGTTGGACAGTGCCATGGACTTTTATTCCAATCAATTAGGACTTTCCTTTACCTATGATATCTATACCTTGAACCAATTCAAGAAAGCGAAGCTGCCTAAATCCATCAAAGCGATGCTTGATAAGTCTATCCAAACCGGTGATCCGTGCATAACGAATAAAAGCAACAGTGATAGTGAATTTTACAAAAATTTTCTTCTCCATTATTTTGAAAACATGGACGGAAAATTTGTCACTGTCTTAAATAGCTATCAAACTGAATTCGATACATTTGATAAATCACTGCTTAAGATCCTGCAAAATGTCATATATGATTACTATTTGCAGTATAACTATATTTATGGTGTGAGCGAGAAAATGGAAAAAAATGAAGAGCTTTCCGATAATAAATAAAAAAACCACCCTACAAGTGGTTATTTTTTTTGGAAAGGTGATTGTTAATAATATTTTGTACAATTACATTATTTCCAATGAGCTCAGACGATTTATTTACGTGTTGTTCCCGAAAATCCATGTTCTTTATTTTCTTAGACTTTTTCCCTTTTTTAAAATTATTGAAGGCATTTAAAAAAGCTATCTGAATCACTCCCCTTATAGATTAGTATATTCATATGACGGATAAAATTTCATGAAATACCCCTATTCACAGAAAAATATTTTGCGGTTTTAATTGTTGGAAATTACCTAAGCAAAGGAATTATAGACATTCTAGAAGAATTGATTTTAATTTAGAACGAGGAATTTATAAGCACTAATTATTGATTACTACGGCTTTTTTATAAAATATATAAAGAAATTTCATTAAAAATATTGTATAGTTAGAATGTTGGGATTCGAACAAACATTCGTTTCTTGGTAACAGAGATTACTTCTTAGTAGGACAGGAGAGAGACAGTGAACGGTACAGCACACATGGCATTAGGGGCAACAGTTGGATTCTTAACGGCAAACACACTTCAAACAGATCCAACGACCACTTTATTCTTGGTTGGCATTGGGGGGATTTCAGGCCTTATGCCCGATATGGATATTGGTGGGAAGTTAAGTAATAGGATTACTTTTTCACATAAGTTTATCCGAACGATAGCACAAACGATTGGTATATTAATGATCATTTATAGTCTTTTGGAAGGCACTGATAAGGAAAAGTGGATCGGTGTAGGAGCAGGAATCGGAATCATCATCATTTCATCATTCATGAGACAAAGGCATATGCTGACCTTGACTGGATTAGCGGTTTTAGGCGGCGGTATATCTTTGCAGGAAAGCTGGTTGTGGCTGTTAGGCGCCTATATAATCCTGGCATCCTTTACACCACATAGAAGCTATACCCATTCGATTGCCGGTATCGCTTTCTTTGGCATCATTGCTTTTCAATTCGAAGCCTTTATGGGGATTGACGGAATTTTGACTACTTGTTTATTCGGATACATAAGTCATTTAATTGCAGATTTGAAATGTTTACCTTTTAACAAACGTGGGGTAAAGTTATTTCTACCATTTTTCACAAAAGAATTTTGACAGTGGTTTTCTTACCGCTGTTTTTCCATGAGGAATAGTAAGTTTTAAAATAGGTGCTTTCAAAAAGGCGGAAGTTGGAAGCTTGATTCGACTTATTCTTATGTTTTATATGGTCATTCTTCCTATATCTACTAAATGTAACATATTTGTAAAGATCCTGTGATGCGAGTGATATACCTATTCTAGTATATTAGGTTTAGCAAATCACATCAGGGAGTAAAAAAATTTGTTTAAGAAAATTGTCGTCGGATTGTCATTGGCTATCATGCTTGTAACCGCATCCTTTGCTGGGGACCAAGTGGAAGCTGCTTCATATCATACAAAAGCGATTAAAGTGGCTAAAAGTGAATTAGGTACAAAATATATAATGGGTGGCATTTCTTCTTCAGGTTTTGATTGCTCAGGTTTAGTGAAGTATTCATATCAAAAGGCTGGTAAGAATTTACCAAGAACCGCCGCTGACATATATAAAATAGGAAAGAAAGTCAAAAGCCTGCAAAAAGGTGACTTAATGTTTTTTGCACCAAATAAAGCGAAAAAACCTACACATGTGGCTATTTACATAGGAAACAATGAATTCATACACTCTGCATCATCTAAAGGAGTGTCATATGCTAAAACCAATAATAGTTATTGGAAGCCAAAGTATATTGGTGCGAAACGTATATAATAGAAGAAAATCAACCTTAATATAAAAAACTCTTTCAGTTTGTAGTCAAAAAGGTTTCGGAATGGTATAATTCCGAAACCTTTTTGATTTTTTATTGGAATTGAAGCAGTTATAAGGAAAGCATGGCATGGGTTGGACAACGAGGGGACTTATAAGAAAGTATCTTTATGACCTCAAGTTTTAATACTACTATTTTTAAAAACAAAAAAGACTGTGGGGAAAAGTGTTCTATCTAAAAGTTAAAACAAAGTAGATTGGAACGGGTGTTCGAGATTCCTGCAGGAAAAACGCACCGAGGGAGGACCGCCTACAGAAATAGAGTGCCTGGTGGCAACGATCAAATTTGAAAAGACCCTAAAAAATTGTAGATAATTTTCATCGAGTTTGTCTACAGTCGGTAAGAGACTTAATGAAGTCTCTTTTTTTGTTTTAAAAAATGAGAGTGGCTGAGGCATGAGGACAAGATTATGATTAGTCCTGAAAAAGGGTGAATTGGTGTTTTGTTAATAGTTTAGGCTATGGTTATCCTGAACGAAGTAATCAATCATGACTGAATATACTAAGAGGATACATAGAATCTTTTTATTTGACTGGAAATGGATAGTTTAATATGCTTAGCAAACCAATCCGAGGGCGTTTTTAATTTATTTCAAAAAAATTCCCAGACAAAAATCTTGAAAGTCAAAGAAGGTCAATGTATAATAAAAACAGAAAGTCAAAGAAGGTCAAAGTTTTTTGTGAAATTACCGATATTAATACTAAAGGAGGAGTACTACATGCTTTGTGAAAAATGCCATGTAAACCAAGCTAATATTCAAGTACATCTTAATATGAATGGTCAGGAGCATGAAGTTAAACTGTGCTCCACTTGTTATAAAGAAGAGCGAAGTAAACTTGGAGCAGCGATGGGCGGAATGGATACAGGGCAGTTCCAATATAACGGATCCCTAAATTCATTCAATCCATTTAATTATAATGAAGTTCCTAAACCGGATTCCGTTGAACACAATGATGGCGGAGGATTGCTTGAAGAGTATGGCCGCAATCTGACCGATGTTGCTAGAGCAGGACTGATTGATCCGGTTATCGGAAGAAATGAAGAAATAAAACGTGTCATCGAAGTCCTTAATAGACGTAATAAAAATAATCCAGTTTTAATTGGTGAACCCGGAGTAGGTAAAACAGCCATTGCTGAAGGTCTGGCTTTAGCCATTGTTTCAGGTTCAGTGCCTGGTAAATTACGTAATAAGCTGGTATATATGCTTGATGTCGCGTCACTTGTTTCGAATACTGGAATTAGAGGTCAATTCGAAGAACGAATGAAGCAATTGATCAGTGAATTACAGGAAAGAAAAAATGTCATTTTATTCATCGATGAAATTCACCAACTTGTGGGTGCGGGCTCAGCCGAAGGGTCAATGGATGCAGGAAATATTTTAAAACCGGCACTTGCACGCGGAGAACTTCAGCTTGTCGGAGCCACCACTTTATCTGAATATAGGAAAATTGAAAAAGATGGTGCCCTTGAGAGACGCTTTCAGCCTGTACAGGTTAATGAGCCGACAACAGCTGAGACATTGGTCATCTTACAGGGTTTAAAAGAAAGTTATGAATCTTATCATGGAGTCACATATAGTGAGAAAGCACTAAAAGCGGCTGTTGAACTCTCGAACCGATACATTCAAGATCGATTCTTGCCGGACAAGGCAATCGACTTGATGGATGAAGCAGGTTCCAAGTTGAACTTGACCATTGAAGACGGCCAGGTAGAAAACATGAAAGAGCGCCTGGCGCAAATCTATAAAGAAAAAGAAAAGGCCTTAAAAGAAGAAGCATACGAAAAAGCTGCAGTTCTTCGTGATGAAGAAGAAAAATTGGAAAAATCTTTACAGGCTGGAGAAAATGCAGTTAAACCAACCGTTAACGTTGAAGACATTCAATATATCATCGAACAAAAGACTGGTATTCCTGTAGGTAAGCTGCAAGAAGATGAGCAAGAAAGAATGGTCAATCTTCAAGAGGAACTTATGAAAAAGGTCATCGGGCAGGAAGAGGCTGTCAAAAAGGTTTCTAAGGCCGTCCGAAGAAGTCGTGCCGGGCTAAAATCCAAAAAACGTCCAACCGGATCTTTCCTTTTTGTTGGTCCAACAGGTGTCGGTAAAACCGAATTGGCGAAAACTCTAGCTGAGGAATTATTCGGGGACAAGGAAGCGATGATCCGTCTTGACATGAGTGAATTCATGGAGAAACATAGTGTTTCTAAATTAATCGGTTCTCCTCCAGGATACGTAGGACACGAGGAAGCGGGACAATTGACTGAAAAAGTTCGCCGCAAACCTTACAGTATTATTTTATTGGATGAAATCGAAAAGGCTCATCCAGATGTAATGCATATGTTCCTTCAAATCATGGAAGATGGCCGGTTAACGGACAGTCAAGGCAAGACAGTAGCTTTTAAAGATACAGTGATTATCATGACGAGTAACGCTGGAGTCGGTGAAAAACAAAAAGTAATGGGATTCGGTACAAGTACAGCTGTAGAAGAAGCATCAATCCTCCAAGCATTAGGCAGTTTCTTCAAACCGGAATTCCTGAACCGTTTTGATAGTATCATTGAATTCTCAGCTTTAAAGAAAGAAGATCTTCTTCAAATCGTTGATATCATGATTCAAGAACTTGATGAAACACTTGCAGCAAATGGTTTGTCTTTAGATGTAACTCATGAAGCGAAACAAAGGCTAATTGAACTCGGATATCATCCAACTTTCGGAGCGAGACCGCTCCGCCGTGTTCTTCAAGAACAGCTCGAAGACGGCATCACTGATTTTATCTTTGAGCAGCCTGAAGTTAAGAACTTCACTGCAATTGTGGAAGGGACTTCTGTGAAAATTATTAAAACACCATAAAGAGTACTAGAAATGCCTCCAAGACCGTAAAACTGTTATGGAGGCATTTTTTTATCTTTTTCAGGTTTTACTTTTTATAATGGCCATTCAAAAGGATAGCAAAGGTCCAGTCAGGAACTTGAATCACTTGAGGCATTTGGTAATTTAAACTGTAAAATCCGCTAGTTGATTTCTGAATCTTCAACATAATCTGCAGTGAGGATGTTTTGAAGGGTAATATCTGCGGAATAATAGCATACGGTAAGATTCACCCTTGATTTTAAATAAAAAATTCCTGTTCTAATATGGGAATTTCAATGGAGGAATGACCTATTAAAGATTCGCTTTCTTCTTTTGAAGAGGAAAATACCAATATTCGAAAACCCGTGGATATAAAAACCGAAAACCAGTCAGAATCCCTTCCGATTGCAAATATTAATCCAGTGAACCCGGCAGAACTAGATGAATTTTATTACTATGACGGAAAAGATTTGGGGAACTCCTATCAAAAGGATAAAACGGCATTCCGGTTATGGGCACCTCTTGCATCTGAAGCTAAACTAGTTATTTATAAACATTGGGATGATTCAGGTGGAATGGAGATTCAGATGGATCGTTCGGAAAAGGGAACCTGGACCATTGAACTTACAGGTGATCAGGATGAATTGATTTATACATATAAAGTGAAAGTGGGAGAAGTCTGGAGTGAAGCCGTAGATCCCTATGTTCGTGCAGTCACGGTAAATGGTAATAAGGGAGTCGTAATAGATTTAACGGACACGGACCCTGAAAAGTGGACACGGGATAAACCACCGCTCGACAAAGCTGAGGACATTATCATTTATGAATTGCATACACGGGATTTGTCGATTCATCCTGAAAGTGGAATCCATCATAAAGGTAAATTCTTAGGAGTAATTGAAACCGGAACCAAAGGTCCAGAGGATGTGAAAACGGGTCTTGATCATATAAAAGATTTAGGTGTAACCCATGTGCAATTTATCCCCATATTCGATTTTGCTACTGTCAATGAAATGAAATTGAATGAACCACAATATAACTGGGGATATGATCCGAAAAATTATAACGCTCCCGAGGGCTCTTATTCGACTGACCCGTATCAACCAAAGGTCAGGATCCGGGAGTTAAAGGAAATGATCCAAGGCTTACATGATCACGGATTACGAGTAATCATGGATGTTGTTTATAATCACGTTTATTCCGTGGATGATTCAAATTTCAATAAACTGGTTCCCACCTACTTTTTTCGGTATAACGGTGACGGTACCTTATCAAATGGTACTGGTGTAGGAAATGATACCGCGTCTGAACATAAAATGATGCGGAAATTCATCGTTGAATCCGTAACCTATTGGGCGAAAGAATTTAACCTTGATGGTTTTCGTTTCGATTTAATGGGAATCCATGATGTGGAAACGATGAATGAAGTGAAAAAGGCGCTGGGAGAAATTGATCCGACCCTTATTGTTTTAGGCGAAGGCTGGGATATGAACACCCCCTTGGCCCAAGAGCAGAAAGCCAATCAAAAGAATGCTTTTAAAATGCCTGGCATCGCTCATTTTAATGATGCTATCCGCGATGGTTTAAAAGGATTTGTGATGAATGAACATGATAAAGGGTTCATTAATGGCAAACCAGGTATGGAAGATATTATAAAAAAGGGCATCGCTGGCGGTTTGAAATATGATGAGAATATCGCCACATACAAAAAACCAGATCAAGTGATCAATTATGTTGAAGCACATGATAATTATACTTTATGGGATAAGCTTCTCATCACTAATCCTGATGCGACAGAACAAACACGTAAACAGATGCATAAACTGGCTTCAGCAATTGTCTTACTGGCACAAGGAATTCCAATGATCCATGCTGGACAAGAATTTATGCGTACAAAGGGTGGGGATGAAAATAGCTATCAATCTTCTGATTGGATTAATAGGTTGGATTGGAAAAGAAGAGCGGAGTTAGATCGCGAAGTGGAGTATATGAAAGGGCTGATTTCGCTCAGGAAAAACCATTCTGTATTTAGGTTAAGCACACCGGAAGAAATTGAGGAGCATTTACAATTCATCGATGCTCCACCAAATGCAGTTGCCTTCACTCTAAAACATAAGGATTACAAAATTGCAGTGATTCATAACGCAAATTGGGACGCGATAAGCATTACACTTCCCCATGAAGGAGAATGGTCCGTTTTAGTGAATGGACAGCAGGCAGGCCTGGGGGGTATAGAAAGGATTAAAGGGAGTCAGGCAACCGTTGCAGCTTTAAGTTCGTTTGTATTGAAAATAAACTTGTAATCAATTGAACTAAAGTCGAAGTGAGAGAATGCTGTTTCTCACTTCGTTTTAGATCATTATTTGATATGAAATCTATTGGCGGAATTAAATCCTCCATTATGTACTCTCACGTTTGAGAAAAAAACGTCGGGGTAGAAAATTATAACCTGTATTATATCATTTTTTATAAGGGAGCGATTATTTTTCTCAGATAAAATACATATAAAAATCAAAGGTGCCGAGACCAGGCTGGACGGTAATCGAACGATATTACAAATGCTAACAGTAAGCTTCATGTTATCATCCTAGTTTAGGAACTATTCTATCGATATAATCCGTATCAATGCATCCTTTGCGGCCGTAGTGTTGAAGCAGGCCAAGCTGACAGGCCACTGAAACATTGACTTGATTGAAGCAAAACGCCCACGTGTCATTTTGGATAATAATGTTCCAATCAATGAATCCTCATGTGTATCATGTGGACACTGTTCCACAGTTAGCCCGTGTAATGGAATGATGGGAAAAGGAATGGAAGGTGAAGCAGGATTTTAACAGGCATTGCTATACAGAACTCAAGGATATCGAGAGTACCCTTTTGGAATATGAAGAAGTGATTAAAGAATCGTTTAAAGTGATGAAAGGCATGCAGGCCGTGGGATTTTTTCAATGGTTAGAAGAAAGGGGACAAAGTGCTGAACATTCTTGCCAGGACAGCAGATACTCCCGAAACGGCAAATACGCTTAAAAATCTCTTTCTCATACTTGACATCGTTCCTTGAATGACCAAGAATTAAAACAAGCGATGACTTTCCTTAGGAGAAGATACAAGCAATTTAGAAAGAAACACCCAATTACCAGAGAATCAGCAATTGTATAAAGCAAATGAAACAGTGGACATAGAACGGCCGATTTCCAGAATGTCCTACGATCCAGTAAGGAACGAAAATAAACGAAAGACCAGCTGGGATTTGGATTACAGCCGGAGTTTCGCTCGTAGCCATTCCGCTTACTTTGTCGAAAAGAAATAAACAGAAGCAAATAAATTGAAAACCTTTTTATTATTTTTATGAGTCCTTATCATGATACGAAGACCCTTATCATATCAATTAAAGGAGACTTATGTACCTTTTGTGAATTATCTTGTAGAAAGTGCATCCCATAACATAAAATGGAAGTATCAAAAATATTCAAGGAGTGTATAAATGAAGACTAAATTAATGACCATGACTTTTGGGATCTGTTGTTCTTTATTACTTTCAGGCTGTTCGAGTGAAGGAGAAAGTGTTGTTCAAAAAGAAAGCAGTCATGAAGGACATCCAGCACATACAGTATCCGGTGACCTTCAGGAAGAGACAGGCAGTAAGGACATAGCACCGGATTTCTTATCTGAAAAACCAGAAGAAATGAAGACCATCTATTTATCTGTTGCTCAAAATAAAGATTTACTAGAAAAAATACCTTGTTACTGTGGTTGCGGGGAATCAGCGAACCATAAAAACAATTACGATTGTTTTATCCATGAGAATAAGAAAAATGGGGAAGTGGTTTGGGATGACCACGGGACAAGATGTGGAGTTTGCTTAGAAATAGCTGCACAATCCATTTTAGATTGGAATGAAGGTATGAGCATTAAAGATATCCGGAATAAAGTGGATGAAAAATACAAAAGTGGATATGCCAAACCGACACCAACCCCTGAGGTTTAAGGATTTGAAAGGTAAAAATAAGTGTTTTCTAGTATAGAAGTAGTTCAAGTACCAGACAGACATCTTAACAAAAAATGGTGCAGTTCAGTTCAAAGTCAGGCAAATACGTTGTTCTGGACGGCAACGTGGAAAAAATATACAGTTATAACTTAACAAAAAACAGAAAGTTGTCTACAGTTATCATAACGCTGGCAGTGGATATGTAATACCCGAGGTGTCACTTCAGGAGTGATTTTGTACTATAAGTAAATATAAAAAAGTCCAATTTCTCAGCATTAAAATTGAGAAATTGGACTTTTTATCGTTACTCCGGAAAAGTGCCCGATTACAGAAGATCTTAATTACGAACATTTCTTTTACGATGTTTCAATAAACTGCTTTATGCTTCCCCTATTCCAATGCCAAGTAGAATTATATAAGGGAGCCTATTAATATTATAGAGATTATCAATCATTTTTTGAAACGTAGGAATATAAGCGATTTGCCGAGTTTTGTGATGCCTATATCAAGTATCAATATAGGCAATTGTTATGGTCTGCCAGGTGTCGGGAAAACACTGTCAGCTAGACATTATGCCCAGTGGGAATATCTCGAGAAGCAAATCAATTATGAAAAAGTTGAATGGATAGATGCTCATGCTGATGAAAAAATCTTAGATTGTCATACACTTTTCTATACTGCCCCACCCGTCATTGCAACGAAATTAACCAGTGCCATTCATGTATTGGGGATGCGATTCAATAAAGTGAAAGACGTCTATCGGGTACGTATTAGTGAGCAAGTAATGAACACTTCTAACGCTTTCGAGGATTCACTTAATTATAGTCGATGAAATCGATCGTTTAAAACTGAAACATTAGGAACAACTTCATGATATCTATGTTCAACATGGCGTAGCCATGATTCATCGGGATTCCAGGGATGGAAATAAGGTTAGCGCGTTAACCTCAGCCTTACTTCCGTATCGGTTTTGCACACGAATTTCAGAAGCTTAGTAAAGACTAGATGTACCATATCTTAGAATACTAATGGGATGAAATCGGTATCTCTATTAATAAAGGGGACCTTTCCGATTATGAGGCACTCACTAACATCATGAAAGTCACAACGGCAATTTTAGACTCATTGATCGGCTATTTACTCAAATTGAACGTATTCTTGAAATCAACCAGCTGACTTCCATTACCACAGAAGTCGTAGAAGCTGCACTAGCTAGCTAGTAATTGGACGTAAATAATGACGAAACCCTGCTAATCTTCTCATGTGAAGGTAGCTGGGTTTTAAAGTTGAATGTGAAAAAATAGCATTTAAAATAAGCGCAAATTATCGCCTAAAGTGACAGATATTTTTTAGAGAATCTCTTTTCTATAACCAAAAAACGATCGTTTATGGAATAAAGTACAAACTGGAACCTAACCATGCAAATAAAAACAGGTATTGTAATATATTCCAAGTTAATATATACTACATTACAACAGTAATGCACCACATCTGAAGGAGGCGGAAACAATTCTAAATACGGATAGTACTAAGCCTATTTATGTGCAAATTGCAGATTGGATTGAATCGGAAATTTTAAATGGCCATTTTGAAAGTGACGAAAAGGTGTACTCACAATACCAATTAGCTGAAATGTATACGATCAATCCTGCAACTGCAGCAAAGGGCCTCAATCTTCTGGTGGACGAAAATATCCTGTATAAAAAGCGAGGACTTGGTATGTTTGTCGCTGGTGATGCAAAAGAAATCATCATCTACAAACGAAAAAACCAAACATTGAAACGATTAGTACGGGAGTTGGTTTTAGAAGCTAATCGATTACAAATAAGTGAAATAGAATTAATCAAAATGATAAAAGTGGCAAATAATCAGGAGGCTGAACAATGAGGGTGATTGAATGTACGGATTTAACGAAAACTTATTTAAGGAAAAATATTTTAGATAAGCTCTCTTTTTCAATTGAAGAAAATAAAATAACGGGATTAATTGGTCGAAATGGAGTTGGAAAAACGACCTTACTTAAAATTATTGCTGGGTTCATCAAAGAAACGTCAGGACAGGTCAAGGTTTTTTCTGAAAGACCATATAACAGCCTGAACGTCTCTATAAACTCCATCTTTGTGGACGACCAAATGAGTTTTCCACCAGCCATACCACTTGGTGAAATATTAACAGTGGCGGGGAACTTCTATCCAAATTGGGATGGGAAATTAGCTAAGCGCTTGCTTGACTTTTTTTCTTTTGATCCAAAATCTTATCATAATCGGCTTTCGAAAGGAAAAACAAGTACCTTTAATATGGTTATCGGCTTAGCATCCCGTTGTCCGTTAACAATTTTTGATGAACCAACTACAGGAATGGATGCGGCAGTAAGAAAGGACTTCTATCGAGCATTGCTTAAGGATTATATTGCTTATCCACGTACTATTATTCTATCTAGCCATCACTTGGATGAAATTGAGGATTTACTGGAAGAAGTGCTACTCATTAAAGCTGGGAAGAAACATTTCCAGATGTCAATCTCTGAGTTAAAGGAATGGGCAATCGGATTAAAAGGAACAACGGAAGAAGTACTTAATTTAACGAATGGAAAGGAAATCCTTTTTAAGGAATACTTAGGTGTGAATACGATGTATGCTGTTGTAAAAAATGATTTTTCTGAGTCCTTACTTAATAAAGCTCGAATTGTAGGAGTGGAAATCTTACCCGTTAAATCAAGTGACTTATGTGTTTACTTAACCAGTGAAACGAAAGGAGGAATTGATGATGTCTTTAACAAAAGTTAATTTGAAGAAAACGATAAAAAAACAATACTTTTTTAAGCTAAAAGCAAATATAGATGCTTATAGTTCACTCATTGGAATCCAGTTATTAGCACTTCTCTTTTCAATTGGTGGTGTTAGCTCAGCTGGAATGGGAGGAAGCAACATTAGTGTTAATATAAAATACTATTCTGCAGATTTAGTCATTGGTTTCACACTGATATGGGCTTTCGTTACAGCGATTACAATAACTGCGAAACCATACAGAAATCATGATTTTACTTTCGTAACCAATCGCCTTAGTAGTAGTCTATCGAATATTCTCTTTTTATTAACGTCAAGTATCGTTGGGAGCATCACTGCCATTCTGGCTGGGAATTTGTTGGAAGTCTTAGCTTATGTTTTTCTTGATGAGCGGATTTATGGCGTTCACGCTGGGCTACAAGAACTTGTTATGGGTATAGGTGTAACAATTTTTTATGTTTTCTTCGTTACCTCCATTGGCTACTTTATTGGGACACTAGTCCAAGTAAGTAAATTGTTTATCATTCTTATTTCTGTTTTGTTATTTGGAACACTATTTCTTGAGGCCTCAATGCAAAAAGAGCCTTTTCTCGTAAGCGTATTTACATTTTATACGATGGAATCGACGCTTTCTCTATTTATTATCAAGGTGGTTGTAACGGTTGCTGTATTTTTTACAGCTGCTATAAGCATCTTGAATCGAATGGAGGTAAGACGATGACCGTTATGACAGCAATATTGCCGTTAGTCATTCTAATTCTTATATTTGGTGTTTTCATTTTTATGGTTAGGTTTGCCGGAAAATTTGCAACTCCCAAAGTAACTCACTGGCTTCTCTTCATCTATATTGGCATACTACTTCTCGGCACGGCTTTTGTCCCTTTCATCATTGATGATTCGATGAGTCAGAAAGGAATGGAAAAAGTGGTGGATACAGACCGGGAATTAAGTGATTTATATTCGAATCTTAATAAGGGAGAGATCGACCAGGTTGATGCTGAGTATTTAATGAAAGAAAAGAACTTTAGTAATTACCAAAATAATACAATAAAGGTCGAATCTAGTAACGGTGACGGTTCGCAGATTTTTGTAGAAAGAAAGACAAATAACGATGACACGATTGAAGCTTTCATTTTTGGCAATGGATTAATAATAGACGGTTATGATTTTTCTAGAAAACTGAAGCCTTATCATCTCGAGTTAATGGATGATACCCTTACCATTAATCTTCCTCAACAACAAGATATTAATCTTATAATAACTAAAGCTGATTTTCCAATACGACAATTTACAGGTGAATCGATCTTAAATCCATCTTTCAGTACCGACCAAGTCGTTTATTTACGAATACCCAATAATCTTGAGTTAATAGCTGATGATCATGTCTTTCTTGAATTTATTGATAAGTAAACGAATGGTTGAGAGATTTTCTTCTCTTTGCATAGAATACAACCATGTTATAAAGTTTGTATGAGAGTACAGAAAATCAAAGACTTTTGAAAAAACGAAGAAAATAAAAAAGTGATAAAGGGTAAGGCAGGACCCCTAACCCTAATAGATAAAAACGGAGTTGTTTTGTGAACTATCAATAAGATTCTGGGGATTTCTCTAACAAGTATAATGCATCATCTAATCCATACTTAAATGCAAGTCATCATAATGATGAAGGAACAGATCTATATTATTCTATTGATTATTATAATGCATTATAAAAGGTAGAAAACACTTTACGAACGTTTGTGTAAAAAGCCATTAACAGAAAATGTTAATATGGATCTATAATAGTAAAAAATGCTCTGGGGTTGTGTCACCAGAGCATTTTCTATTTTAAAGATAGTATTTGTGATAGTAGTAAGAAAGAGCAGAGAAACGGCTTAAGGGTCAAGTTTTTAAAGGGGAAAGGAAATGTTCTTTTATTGTGCAAGTAACACATTCAGAACGAGTGGAAGGGTGTATGAAAAAATAGAGTGGTTGTGAATCATGAACCTGTTTTATAAAATTAAGTACGGATAAATTTTATAGAATAGGGACATACTTTAATAGCCCAGATGAGAGTTAATGGATATACGGATATGGAGTAGACAGGAGAGATTTGTTTTATTCTTATTGAAAGTGTAAAACCATTACCGCCAAAAGATGTTCATTTGCAGCCCACACCTACCTACATTCCTATACCCGTTAATATGGACCGCGAAATACAAATATCCATTAAAGTGAACCGGATTACCACTATACAATTAACTTCTTATATTATTGAAACCAAAGAATTGGATAAAGCAGGGGGCTTGATTTGATCCTAAAAGGGTAATCACTTTTAAAACTACTCATAAAAAGGTAAATAGAAGGAGGAAACCATGCAGAATCCTGAGAACTTCTTTAGTGATCAAGAAATTTGTATGCACTTTGATACGGGGTCCGATCTGTTTGGTGGAGCGATCATTCCTCCAATATTCGGGAATTCTTTATTTGTCTACCCCACACATGAAGAGTTTGTCAAAGCAGAAAATGATCAACAAAATCATTATGTATATACACGAGGGACTAACCCAACTGTTGAAATCGCCGAAAAAAAATTAGCCGCATTGGAGCAGGGGGAGCAATGTAAATGTTTTGCTTCAGGAATGGCTGCGATTACTGCAGCAATTTTCAACAGTGTAAAAGCCGGAGACCATGTGTTATGTATAAGTAATATATATAAATCCACAATGGATCTGTTAACTTATTTGCAGAAGTTTGGGATTAACCATTCAGTTGTTTACTCGACTGTGAAGAAAGATATCGAGAGAGCTTTCATGCCAAATACAAAATTAATATACCTGGAAAATCCGACAGATTTGAATCTCAAACTTGTCGATCTTAAGGTTATTGGTGATATGGCAAGGTCTGGTGGTGTTCGTACGATCATTGATAATACATGGGCCACCCCCCTTCTTTCAAAAGCCTTTAACTTATGGGATTGATATTGTGTTCATTCCGCATCTAAATACTTAGGAGGACATAGTGACTTGTTAGGCGGTGCATTAATTACTAGTGGTGAAGTAATGAAGGATCTTTTTAATAAGGAGTATTTATTGTTTGGTGGAACGATGGGGCCGCGCGAAGCCTCACTATTGTTGCGGGGATAGCAAACATTGCCATTACGTATGAAAGTACATCAAGAAAACGCTAAGCAAATCGCAGGTTTCCTTTCTTCCCATCCAGCTGTATCAAGGGTAAATTACCCTGGACTTCACTCGCCGCGTAATACAGAAATAAATAATCAACAGCTAACTGGCTTCTCGGGTTTATTGACTTTCGAACTTAAAAGTGCAAATTATGAACCAGTAAAGGAAGTGATAAACAAAGTAAGGATCTTTAAAATTGGCGTGTCCTGGGGTTCTTTCGAGAGTCTTATTATGTCTCCAAACTTAGGTAACAATGCTGACAATCTAATCAAGGAACATGTAAGCCCTGGGTTAATTCGTCTCTCTGTAGGAATGGAACCAGCAGAAAAATTAGTCGCAGATCTTGAACAAGCACTAGATTTATGAGATCTCTGTTTGCAGGATAACCTGAAATGTATCATCCTTTTGACACTAGAATGGGGAATTACTTAAGTAATAACTGGCATTTGTTTATGCGATCTATTTTTTATAATTGCTGTTAGAGATGGATTTTTTCCCATATGGATTTATTAATGATTTAATGGGATACTTCCAATAAACAAAAAAATGTAAAGGAGATATCCATTTGACATTAATCCGACTAGGTTATGTAGCCATGAGTACTCATGTGCCAAACTGTTCACCATCGCAAACGATGACTTTTACTCAGTTTTCGAAAATTAAGGACAAAGATGCGGCGATAAGGAAACTTGAACGCATTTCGATTTCCAATCTTCATAATTGTTGGCGTTTACTGATTCATAACGAAGCTAATAATATTCAATTCTTTAGACTTTCTTCTAAACTCATACCTTTAGCCAATCATCCAGAAATCCCAGAGTGGGACTACATAGATCCTCTTTTGGAGGAACTTGCCAAATTAAAATCATTTATTACAAATCATCCAAAAATAAGGATAGATTTTCACCCAGATCATTACGTCATCTTGAATAGTTCAAATATAGATATAATGAAGACATCATTAAGAACATTAAGGATGCATTATACTTTATTGGAGAAAATGGGGATTAACCCTGAGCATCGCTGTGTTCTGCATGTTGGCGGCGGTTATGGCGAACATGTACAGGCTTTGGAGCAGTTTATTCATAATTGGGGGTTGATTCCTGAATCGATTCAAAGAATGGTCATTCTCGAGAATGATGATACTACCTTTACTTTGACGGAAACACTTTACTTATGTGAGAAATTGGGGATTCCTATAGTTTTTGATTATCACCATTACCTCGCACATCGGTTACCAAGTGAAAATTGGAAAGATCATTGGGACCGAATATTAAATACCTGGAGTAATTCCAAACTACCTCCTAAAATGCATATTTCAAGTCCAAGGTCCGATAAAGAATTTCGAGCACATGCTGACTTTGTGGATACAGGAATCTTCATGGATTTTTTGCAACAAATTAAGGGGAGTTTACCACAATTGGATTGTATGATTGAAGCAAAACAAAAGGATGGAGCACTTTTCCAGTTGATGGATCAGCTGCAAGTTTACAAAGATATAGAGATCATTGATGGAGCCAGTTTTTATATTCATTAATAAATTGAGGTGATTTGATAAAGAGGGTGCATAAGATTCTCTTTATCAAATGTAATTAATAATAATTGAAGATATTGTTTACATAACATAGTTATGGTCAATCGAATTGATTTTATAAAAATGAACAATATGATTAAATGATAGAAATATTCAAAAGTATACATTAACTTACAAAAATATTAAAAAAGACAAAAAAACGATCTTCATATTTAGTTTTTAAAGCCGTTGTTTTAAATCCATAGAGTCATTAATCAAAACTGTCTTAAAAACGCTATATGGGTCTATACAGACGTTTAAAGGACGTTGATAGATTTTAAGGGCTTATTGGGTGATTTCGCAAGAATATTCCGAATGTAACAAAGGACCTCTATTGATACATTCGAAATCGCGTTAAATCAAGGTTTATAAGGGTATTGAAATTAAAAAAACTTGCCTTTTTTTCGCCTGTTCACGTACAATGAAAGAAGGGGAAAGGGGAATGAGACATTCATGCAAGCGACCTCTCAAAGAATCAAGAATGTCCAGCCGATACGCCGGCTCGATCACATAGAAAAGATGAAAAAGTCACTATTAAAATATTGCAGCTACAGGGATTATATGATGTTTTCAATTGGGATAAATATCGGTTTGCGTATAGGGGATCTTTTACAATTGCGAGTGAAAGATATCCTAGAAGGCACGCATATAGTCATTGTGGAGCAAAAGACAGATAAAATTAAACGGTTCATCGTCAATCCTCAACTTCGTAAGGAAGTAAAGAAGTATGTCCGGAAAATGAACCTGAATAATGAACAATATTTATTTCCAAGTCGAAAAGGGAATGGACCGATCACTAGGGTACAAGCCTACCGGGTCTTGAACAAAGCAGCTGAAATGGCAGACATTCCGGATGTAGGTACACATACCTTAAGAAAAACTTTCGGTTATTTGCATTACCAAAAATTCAAGGATATCGCATTACTGCAGCAAATCCTAAATCACTCCAATCCAAAAGATACGATGATTTACATAGGTCTTACACAAGATTTAATGGACGAAACATTAATGGATTTCTATTATTAACTGACCGGGCCGATTTATAGCCGACAAGTATTACTCAGTTTGTTATTGGTTACCACATTCCTATAATAGGGAGGTATTCCAGCGCAAACATTATTTCGATATAACTGGATGGTTAAAGAAGACTGGTCTTTAATCGGAGAGATGAAAGAGGAAGAGCTTCTCCGTTCCACAACTAGCGGAGTGGGGGACATAATCCAAACACTTTTCCATTTAGTTGATGTAGAAAGGAGTTGGATACGCCTTTTACAAGGGAAAAAACCTCACTGAGAGTTTTGAAAATTACAAGAGTTTGGATCAAGTAATGAAATTGGACGCTGTTTTTCGTACGGAAGTGAAGGGCTTTGTATACAATTGGAATAAGAACTTGGAAAATAAATTATTTTATGACACAGTAACAAATGGGAAAATTGTAACTGATACTTGGGGTGAGCGAAAGTGTCATAGTTTTTATCATTTTGATCGGAGAATAACCAGCCAATATCGGGTCAAGATATTAGCTGGTTATTTGTAATGAACACTTAGCTGTGAAAAGAGCGCAATTTTTCACTCCAGAAAAGCGCCCAGTTGTTGAAGGATCCTTGTTTAAACTTTATTCAAGGTAAGCGGCTTTTAAACGATAGACTAGTTACAAAACTCCCTTATAATCTGCTTCTTTATTTCTTCTATCGGAAACTTCTGTGGATAGGTAGATATCATCAACATAATACCTTGGAGCACAGATGAAAAATATAACGATCGTTTCCTCGGCTCCTTTTCTCCCATTATTTCAAATATTTTGCATTGCAACTCAAACTGTCTAGTGTTTTCCTCGATAAGGAGATGATTGTATTTAATCAACTCTTCATCAGCCTCTGGCTGTGTTTGCAAGTGCAGATAGAACCGGTGGACTTCCGGTTTTTTCTGGATATTATCAATGGCACCATGGACTATATGTTCAAGCTGTTCAAGAGGTGTATTTAAGGTGAACGCTTCTTCCATGACTTCAACCACTTCCTTGATTCTGGCCTCGACCATTTCAGAAAGCAGTTCTTCTTTTCCTTTGTAATAGTTATAGAGTAACCCTTTAGAAATACCCGCCTTCTTGGCTATATCGCTTATAGAAGTAGCGTAATATCCTTGTTTCATAAATAACTCCATGGCTGCAGTACGAATTTTTTCTTTGGATGCTTGGCGAATACGGTCATTCTCTTCGGGTGTACGTGGCATTTTAACTTCAATCCTCCATAAAGGCAGTGAATTCTTGATATAAAACTTCAGAATGGGTGAGGGGCAGCATATGATCGGCATCCTCTAGTTCGATGAAACGGATGTTTGGAACCTTACGGAAACAATCGGCAACTCGAAAATTGTCTGCCAAGTCTTTTTTGCCAATAAAAAATAAAGTTTCGGGGTTCAATTCTTTTAATTGTTCCATTGCTGGCGGCTGAGGCCATTTCATACAGAAATCAGCGGGCCACTTAAGCATGCGCCCGAAATGATGCCTGAGCATTTGAACAGTGAGATCTTTGTGCGGACTATCGATAACAACCTGGTAAGTTGGTGAATGAAGGGCAAGCTCCAACATCTTATCTATATTGGGGGCACTTTCTAATATCTTGGCATGATATTGTTCAAACTCCTTTGAATAGGGAAAACCTGTTAAAGAAGGAGCGATTAATACAAGTTTCGATACTCTTTCAGGGTAATTAAGAGCGAAATCAGTTGCAATCTGTCCGCCCATGGAATGGCCTATAATCGTTGCCTGATCAAGTTCCAGGTAATCCATTAGAGCCAATACATCTTCAACATAGTTTGCATGTTTTATTGGGGATGGTGATTTACCGGCACCACGACCATCAAAAGCAATCACTTTGTAATCCTTAGATAAAAGAGATGCCAAAAATGTCCATTGCCTCAAATCAGCACCACCACTATGAATAAGAACAACCGGAAGACCATTACCAGTAATCTCGAAATATAAATCCAATACAACCCCTCCGATTTTTACTGAATTTTCAGTATTATTTTATTATTGAATGAACATTTAGTCAATAGAAAACGCAATTTAATTTCGCAAAATCGCCCGTTCTCTAAAATAACATAACTGCCATGTTATTATAAACCATTATCAAAAATCAGTATTTTTGTAACGATTGATTACTGAATCGACAGTATAGAACATTCTGTTAAAGAGATAGTCTCAGCAACCGGAATATCTCAAGGTTCTCTATATAAGGCAATAAATCGATGAAAACTGAAAGAAATAAACGAATAAGGAGTATTTTATTAGTCTCCATATTTACTTTGCGGTCCAGAGCAAGAACCATGTCATTAAGTCTTGTTGAACAACTAATGAATTAGCTGATCTCAGAAATGAATAAACAGGCCTCATTAAGTAGTTACCATAATATAATTATGGTAACTACTATTCCTGATTTATTCTACTATTCATAAAAAAACCTATAATTATAGGGTTCCAGACTGTAGACAATCTTCAACTAAAGAAAGGTTTTTCTTTTTTTAATGAACTCTGGCAATCAACGCCAATGTTGAATAATATTTATCAAAGTATAAGAAGGAGAGGATGCTCTGTCTTTTAAAACTAAATTTCGTGTAAAATCCTTATTTTAGAGGAAGAATCTCAGGGGAAATTCAATATTATAAAAAGGCATTCTGTTGAGGAATGCCTTTTTTATAATATTATTCAGGATTTTTCAAGTTATTAGTTAAAAAATTTACCTTTGCTCAACGGGAATAAATAGGGGGATTTTAAAATAAACCTATTTATCTATTGAATCAATAGGTTGTTCTAATCTCATATGAATTAATAACAAAGAACAAAATGGAGCGTGCACCTTTAAAAGCTAAGTAAAAACGATCAATTCAACTAAATTTTAAAAACATTCTTAATATTACTTTACTCACTTCATCAAGATTAAGTTCATTAAACCCAACTGTTATAATATTAATAATTTGACTATATTTGTTAAAAATACTATTATGAAAACGCATACATAGTTTAACCTCATAGATTAATAGATTGAAGGAGGAGTAACATGCCTAAAACTTTGTTTCAACTGGATCTTAGTAAACCGATGGAGCAACAAGCACACCCGGGGCATAATCGTTGGCATCCGGATATTCCCGCTGCTTTTTCAGTAGAGCTGGGCCAATCGTTTCGTATGGAGTGTAAAGATTGGACGGATGGACAAATTAGCAACAATGACGATCCTCGTGACATTAGGGATGTTATTTTGCCGCGAGTTCATGTATTAAGCGGACCGGTTTATGTAAATGGAGTGGAACCGGGTGATTTATTAGTTGTTGATATTTTGGATATCGGTGCGTTTGCTGAGTCTGAATGGGGTTTTAATGGAATTTTCGCCAAAGAAAATGGAGGAAGTTTTTTAACAGAACATTATCCGGAAGCAGCGAAATCTATCTGGGACTTTGAAGGAATTTATACGACTTCAAGGCATGTGCCAGGTGTTAAGTTTGCCGGACTTATCCACCCTGGGTTAATTGGTGTGGCGCCTTCAATGGAGCTTCTGCAAGAGTGGAATAAACGAGAAAATGAATTGAAGATGACAGATCCCGACCGTGTACCTGAACTAGCAACTTCTCCTCAAGCAGAGCATGCAGTGCTAGGCACGTTAAAAGGAGCAGAATTTGATCGGGTGGTCAAAGAGGGAGCCAGAACCGTGCCTCCAAGGGAAAATGGAGGAAACTGTGACATTAAAAATTTATCAAAAGGTTCAAGAATTTTCTTCCCAGTATTTGTGGACGGAGCAAAACTTTCGGTAGGTGACCTCCATTTTTCACAAGGAGATGGCGAAATTACATTCTGCGGCGGGATTGAAATGGCGGGATGGATTGATCTTCGTGTCGACGTGATTAAGGGAGGTATGGAGAAATATAAAATTAAAGACAATCCTGTCTTCAAACCTGGTCCGGTTGAACCAAATTATTCCGATTATTTAGTGTTTGAAGGCATTTCGGTAGATGAGTTTACAGGAAAGCAACATTATTTGGATGCACATATTGCATACCGCCGAGCTTGCCTGAATGCAATCGAATATTTGAAAACACTCGGTTATACAGGAGAGCAGGCATATATGATATTAGGTACAGCGCCTATTGAAGGCCGGATAAATGGTATCGTCGACATCCCTAATGCGTGTTGTACCGTGGCCATTCCGACCCAAATATTTGATAAAGATATTAATCCAAAGTAATAAATAGATGGATGAAGGGGGAATTTCCTTGCCTAGTTACACCTTTAACTGCAGTCAATGCGGTGAGTTCACACTATTCTTTAAGTCAATGGCAGGCAATAAAGGAACAGCGCAATGTCCGGGCTGCCATCAAGGGGCTTCCCGTGTCTACCAACCACCCAATTTATTTTCTAATTCGAAGGAAATACGCACCCGTATTGAACGGGGGATGGAGCCTCGTAGAATGACAAAAGAAGAATTAGGGCCAAAACAAAGTAAAAGGAAACCACAAGTCAGTCGTCCATGGCAAGTTGGGCAGTAGGCAAAGACGATTTCTCCTATAAACACTTAAAAAAGCACAAAAAGGAAGATCAAATTCCTTTTTGTGCTTTTGGTTTTTATTTAAAGGGATAAAAGGTAACATCTAAGATTTCACCGCGATTTTTTGTATCACATTGCGATGAAAATACGATTCATGCTTACTTAATTCTGCTTCGGTGGTCATTACTTAAAATAGTTACTAGCATCTACTAATTCAAGCTGTTCCAGTACTTCTGGTTGAATTTCTTTAATAGAGGAACAAGAAACTAATCCTTCTGAAACGTAACCAATTAAATAATCCTTTAAAATCACGAACATAATTAAAGAGGGTGAGGGATGCTCTGATATCCAGTTTGGCATCTTGTTTAAATAGTTAAATATAAACAGGTGACACAAATTATAATCAGATGTGAATTAGATGTTTACTTAATATATTGTATCCAGAGTTTTTTTTATTGGATACAATATATTTAATTTTTTAGTGTTGTAATCGCTTTATATAGTTGATATAGTTAAAATTGTATCCAATATTGAAAGGTGGACGCTTAATTGGATAATGTTAATTCCGATCGAGATAAATCAACCATCGTTAAAAATGTAACCAAAAGCCTTAGGAATGCGATTTTGAATGGGACGTTGAAAAAGGGGGAGCGACTCATCCAAGAGGAGTGGGCAGATCGCCTGGAAGTTAGCAGAATGCCCATTCGTGAAGCCCTTACACAGCTTCAAATGGAAGGCTTGGTGGAAATGGTTCCTCATAAAGGAGCAGTCGTCACACCTATTACCCGGGATGATATTGAAGAAATTTATCATACCAGGTCCCTGCTTGAAGGGCTTGCCGTGGAAAAATCGCTTCCTTATTTAACAAAGGAGGATAAGGAAAAATTAAAAGGTATTTTGATTGAAATGGAAGGAATTCAGTTATCTGATGAAACCAATGAGCATTATATCCTTTTAAATGCGGCTTTCCATGAAACCCTCCGCAAAGGGTGTCCATGGCCAAGGGTTCAAAAAATGGTAGAGACACTCGGTATCTCACCCATTGCGCCGAATTTGCTGATTGATTATTATCCAGAAACGCAAAGGGAACACCGGATGATATATGAAGCGGCACTAAGAGGGGATCCTGCAGAACTAAGGGCAGCAGTAGAGTTTCACATTTTACGAACTAAGAATAATTTAATTACGTATATGGAGTTGCTGAATACTAAAAATCATCAATAAAAGGAGTGTTAATTGTGTATGATTTTGCAATTGTTGGTGGGGGAATAGTAGGTTTATCGACGGGAATGGCACTTTATCAGCGTTTTCCTAATGCTAAAGTGGTAGTCATTGAAAAAGAGGCCGTTGTTGCAGATCATCAAACGGGGCATAACAGCGGCGTCATCCATTCAGGAATTTATTATAAACCAGGCAGTTTCAAGGCACGGTTTGCCCGTCAAGGAAGCAAATCAATGACGGAATTCTGCCGGATGCATGGAATTGAACATGATATTTGCGGAAAGGTCATTGTTGCAACAAAGCCAGAAGAGTTGCCCCTTTTGGATGATTTATATTCACGCGGTTTGCAAAATGAGCTAGCTATACAACGAATCGGTGTGGACGAGTTAAAGGAAATCGAACCACATGTCAATGGACTTGGTGCGATACGCGTCCCGCAAGCAGGCATCGTCAATTATCGTCAGGTAAGTGAAAAGATGGCGGATATCATTCGGGGCAACGGCGGTGAAATCAAGCTGAATACAAAGGTGGAGAAGATTGACGAGAATTTTGATGATGTCATCATCGAAACGAACAATGGTACCATTAAGTCAAGGATAGTCATTAATTGCGCAGGGTTGCACAGTGACCGTATCGCAGCTGCTGCGGGGTATAAAACTGATATGAAAATTGTCCCGTTTCGCGGTGAGTATTTTAAACTGAAGCCCGAAAAGCGCTTCCTTGTCAACCATTTAATTTATCCGGTACCTAACCCGAAATTCCCATTTTTAGGGGTTCATTTCACACGGATGATTAGCGGGGAAGTAGATGCTGGACCAAATGCTGTACTAAGTTTCAAGCGGGAAGGTTATAAAAAAACCGACTTCAATGCGAAAGATTTAACTGAAGTTTTAAGCTATAAAGGTTTTTGGAAGCTGGCTAGTAAATTCATGAAGGAAGGGATGGATGAGTATGTCCGCTCTTTTAGTAAAAAGCAATTTACGAAAAGCCTGCAGGAATTAATTCCGGAAATTCAAGAAGATGATTTAATCCCTGCACCTTCTGGAGTGCGGGCCCAGGCGTTACAGGATGATGGTAATATGGTGGATGATTTTCATATTATAATGGGGAAACGGACCATTCATGTATGTAATGCACCGTCACCTGCTGCAACAGCCTCAATTGAAATTGGAAAAGAGGTTGTTAACCGGATTCCGGAACAATCACACTTATTGGAAGCTGTATTGACAAAATAAAATTCGTTAAAGAGAGAGGAAGAAGCCTCATGTTCAATGGTAAAACAATTTTCATTGCAGGTCATGCACGTTTACCTCAAGGAATGGCAGCGAAAAGTGTCTTTGAAACATTGACCATCACTGCAGAAATCGATGCTAAATATGGGGTTGTCCTGGAAGCCTCTTGTACATTGGCAACAGAGCATGGCCGGGAATTCATTGGGCGTTTGTTAAAAGGGACCAGTCTAAATGATGGTGTTAATGACGCGATAGAATCGATTCAAACTTATTATCGGGGGAAAGCGGCTAATGCATTGATTGCTGCCTTAAAGGACCTGGATCTCCATTTTCAGCAAATTAAAGCAGGAGAAAAAACGAAACTACCAAGTTAGTAATATAATTTATCAGAATAATTTGTAAAAACCATTGACAATTTTACTGAAAAACGTTTAAATGGAATTAAGCCAATATTATGACATTAACACCTTTTGGAAAATACCATTTCAGAATCGTGTAAAGATCTTAATGATTGGAAACAGGAAAAATAAATCATACATAACTGCATATTCGCTGTGACTCTATTTGCATAGAGCAGTGAAGTGAATATAAGCCAGTTGTACAGTTGGACTCCTATTTTATTTGGGGATCATGTGCGACTGGCTTTTTATATTTCCTGTTAATTTTTTCATCCATATAACAAATAACAGGAGGAATTATTCATGAGCATTGCAGAAAAAAAGAGAGTTAAATTTGAAAGGAAAACAGAAAAATATGAGGTGAAAGTCCACCCTCAAACCAGCCGATTGTATCATATTGAAATTTCTAAAGAAGCAATTGCCGCATTTTTAGAAACGGCATTGAAGGATTCTCAGTCTGTTCAACATCTGGAATATACACCATACGCAAGACTCATCGTTGCATCATATCTATTGGATCAAGTAGGAGAAGACTTTGGTGAAGTGCTTAGGAACATCGTTCATGATCGGGATTCCGGCGGGTTCACCCTCGGCTTGGAAGGTGTCACTGAAAATACAGATGAATATGTCATTTTTGCAACGGCCATTTCATACTTGCTTGGAACACCTAACCATGATGCGATGTCAGGAAAATATTATGCACGTTTTAGTGTTCAAGACACGGATAGCAGCGATTCATATTTACGTCAAGCCTATCGTTTATTTACACTTCATACAGACGGAACTTTTGTAGATGAACCAACGGACTGGTTACTAATGATGAAGATGATCGAACAAAATGCCAGCGGTGGCGAATCTCGCTTATTGCACCTAGACGATTGGAAAGAGCTTGATATGTACGTTAATCATCCATTATCAAGTCAAAAATTCACGTATAAGGCTCCAAAAAGCAAGAACATTGATCAGGAGATTGAAAGATTGACTTTCTTCAATCATAATAACAAGCCTGGTGTATGTTTTATCGATCAATTTGTTTATCCTGAATCAATTGAACAAGCAAAATACTTACGGGATTTTTCAAATTCATTAGAAAACGATGAAAGTGTAGTTGAACTGGAACTGCCTGTTGGAGATTTAGTTGTCGTCAACAATATTTTTTGGCTTCACGGCCGCGCTGCATTTGAAAAAGATCCGAACCTGAACCGTGAATTACTACGTCAGCGCGGAAGATTTAATCAATAGTTTCATTTTGTAAACCCAAATGTTTTTCTCCATCCCCAAATACCATTTAAAGATAAATTCTTTTCCACTCTTTGATTGGAAAGCAATTTATCTTTTTTTTGCAAGGTTCTATTAAAGATTAATGTTTTTAATTTGAAGTGAAAAAAGAGGACCTTAAACAATTGTTTCTCTAGTTATTCATCTTGAACTCAAAGTTTAATCTATTCTATATTTTCATTAATCTTCCTGCTTCATCATTCAAACCTAATTTAACCATTTCATTAATGATCCATTCTTTTAACTCTATCTTGTCTGAAATTAAGTAAGTAAATTGAGCATCTCTTATGAAAGCCAGTTTGCTTTCCATTGTTGCTGAATTAAAAAAAGATTTCACGTCTTCCAAGGTAATCTCCATATCTTTTTCAAGTTTGTATTTGATATGTTTCCTATTCATACGGCCTAAAGATACTATGCCTATACCATCAAGAGTCGATAACATTGTTTGTTGCTCTCTTGCTGTCATTACTTCTTTTTCCACATAATGATATACATTCTCTATTATTTTGCATCCAATTGTGGATCTTATCTTTTCTACTACATAGTTTGCTTGTTCTTCATTTTCCTCATCTACTTATTTTTTTAGTTCTTTGAACAAACTAATATACTGTTCCTCTTCTTTAATTAAATTAATGTTAGGAATTGTAGTGGCATCTTTCATGTACAAACTAAGCTAACAAACTACCTTATATTCCTTGCTACAATTTTTATAGGTGTATCAAAATCCATTGGACTGATACATACAATAAACGCATTCTCCAAATTAGATACCATTCCAAAATCGGTTAGGAAGCCATAATGAATGCCGCCACAACCTATATTTGCAAACGGAATGACATCGTAGGGAGTCATTTCATAAGGTGAGAAGTCTACTTGTAAACAAAGGCTTAAATCACCTAATGAGTATCCTTCTTATTCAATAACCTCCTCTAAATTCTGGAGCATTTCAAAGGTTGGCGGCATTTTCAAGTACTTTCCAAGATAACTCATACTTTTCTCCTCTAATTTTGCGCCTTGAGATAATTTAAGGATAGCTCACACACTAAAATTTTACAATTATTTGCTATCAGATGGTATAGTTCTCCTAAAAAGCAACAAAAATTATTGAACAATTCTAAAATAAAAAATGACTTCCACCATAGCAAGTTGCTCTTTTATCGTAAAATTCTTTTACGGTGGCTGTTATTAACATTATTAAACTCACAATGGTTTCACTTGAATTTTTAGGAAAGGTAGTTCAAGATTGGAAGGTGGTTAAATTAATGAACTTTTAAACTATTTTTATGGGGAGAAAAAATGGATAAATTTAGAAATCATTTGTATTTAAATATGTTTTTTGGAACTATTGGTATAGTTCTAATCGGTGTAGGTGCTTTGAAGTATCAAGTTGTAATGGATGATTTTGAAGGATACATCATTGCCTATACTGGTTTTTTATTTACTGTCGGTTACATAAATTACTTAGAAAAAAAAGCTGGAATAAGCAATAAAATAATTTGGGTTAAAGCGGGCATCTCTATTGCTCTATTTTTAATTATTTCTTTTACTTTACATATCTTATCCTTTTAACAGGGTCCATAACGACTATTAAGGTTGTAGAGGAACGTAAGAAGTAGCATTTGTCAGTTGAAAGTATTTCCTATAAATGGATATCTGAGAAAAATCATCCGTAAAGAAAAACAACAATAATTGAACATCATCAAAAATATGCTTTTAAAAATACTCTGCTAAAGGGTGTTGTTAGGTATGTTAGTTAAACAAAGAGAGATATAATATGAATTAAAATTCATGAAAAAAGGAGATAGTTTATGGGGATCGCTAATTTTTCTAATTTTACGCACTTTAAGGACTTAATTAATGCTTTACCTGCTGCCTATACAGATGAAATGATACAAAGCGAGCAATTTTTGCTTGAAAGAGATGAAAAGAAAAAACTCGAAATTTATTACGCACCTTTCGAATATGTAAATGAACTGGCCAAAGTGGTAATTGTCGGAATCACTCCTGGTTTACATCAAATGAAAAAATCGTATTCTACCGTAATTAACTTAGAGGACATACATAGCGATGAAGAGATCCTACACGAAGTAAAAAAGAATTCCAGCTTTGAAGGATCGATGAGAAAAAATTTGATTCAAATGTTAGATGAGCTTGGGTTACACATATACTTAGGCATATCGTCCACTCTGGACCTTTTTAAAGAAGCTAGTCACATCGTTCATACCACCTCTGTTTTAACCTATCCTGTCTTTTATAACGGGAAAAATTACAACGGAACAACTCCGAACATATTAAAGACCGAGTTGCTTAAAAAAAATATAATGGAAGGCTTTGCTACCGAAATAGGTGCCATCGATCGCCCGCTCATTATTCCTTTAGGCGTTAATGTTTCCAAGGTATTAAACTATTTAGCGGGTCAAGATTATTTAGATTCAAACAACATACTTCTAGGGTTTCCTCATCCATCTGGAGGAAATGGTCATCGACATAAGCAATTTGCAGAAAATAAAGAGCAAATGCAAATGATGTTACATCATTATTTTTCGAAATAAATGAGATAAAAAGGTAATGCACTCTGTCCTATCTTGATACAGAAAAGTTCAATGGATATATAACTGTATTGAATACAATTAAAGTAACTACCACCTTTTACAGTAAATACTCGGTAAAAATGTATGTATTGGTGATGATGGTTATTTGTGGCTTCAACAATTTCCTTTAGAGAAAAACCATACGGTAACAACGATTTTTATTGCAAATGAAAGGAACTGTTTTTAAAAAAACTGACCTAGGCAAGTTCCAGGGTCAGTTGAGTGTAGGCATAAAATTTATATTAAAATCGCACCTCTTACATCATAATTTTCTAAATCGATATCCATTTTTCTGTCAAGTGCGAGGTTTGCCAATTGGGAGCCAATATAGGGGCCCATTGTTAAACCAGATGCTCCAAGACCATTGGCAACGATTATTCCTTCCCAATCTGGCAAAGGACCAATAACCGGAAGGAATCCAGGTGTGAATGGACGAAAGCCCACCCTCGCTTCAACAAAAGTACTGTCTGTCAAGCCAGGAGCGGTATTTAATGCTTTATTGAAAACTTCCTGTAATCCTCCTGCGGTCATTCGGTTATCGAAAACTTCCGTATTTTCATGAGTCGCCCCAGCGACGATTTTATTATTATCGAAAGCCAAAAGATATTGATCACTTGGAGGCATGACGACAGGCCAGTTATTCGTATTTGCATTTGGTATTTTCAGATGAATGATTTGGGCCTTTTGGAAGCTGACTTGAAAATTCACACCCAAAGGTTTCAGTAATTCTGGTGCCCATGCTCCAGCACAAACAATCGTTTTATCTGCAGGTATGAATTCATCTTCAACCATTACACCTGTCACTTGTGCACCATTATATTTAAGTATAGCCTCACCGTACATTAGTTTCGCACCGTTTTTTTGTGATGCCCGCAATAAGGAATCACGTAGCGCACGACCATCGACCCGAGCGGCACCACTCACGTGCACTGCTGCATATTCACTGGAAAGTGGCGGGAATAAGGCACTTGTTTCCTCTGGAGTAAGGAATGTGATCTTCCCGATCTCTGGTGCATCTTCTTTCCGTTTTGCTGCTCGGTTCTTCATGGCAATCAGTTTTTCTTTATCTGTATGTAAACTTATGGCCCCAACTTGGGCATAACCAGTCTCAGTTTCCCCATCCCGTTCAAGTTCTTCAATTAACCCGGGATAAAAAGCCGCTCCATTTTTAGCAAGGAGATACCAAGCTTGATTGCGCCTTTGGGATATCCATGGGCATACGATTCCTGCAGCTGCAGATGTTGCCTGTCCTTCATCTTGGCGGTCGATAATGATCACTTCAGCCCCGTTTTTAGCCAGCTGATAGGCAGTGGAAGCTCCTAAAATCCCCGCTCCAACTACAATGATTTTTTGCATATTTAACATCCCATTTCTCTCGTATGTATAACACCTACCATTACTATATCGAAGACACGAAACGATTACCACAACCGATATTGTAATTTCTTTCACAAAGTTATTTTATCTGCAGTGAATATGCTATGATTGAAATTGCGAAAGCTTGAAAAGATACTAGGAGGACATAACATGTTAAAAAAACAAATGGAATCATACATATCAAAATCCATAATCGAAAACAAAGTTGAGTTGTTTAAAGAAGAAAGGGATTATGTTGAAAAGCATAAATTAATCGCTGATGATATCACTATAGTGGAAAAAGAAAATACATCCAGATTTACAGATGCATATATCGAGCGCAGTAATAAAGAGAGTGAAGAATTGATTTCTGAAGAGAACTCTGCATTTTTAACACAATCGATCGAGTATTTGAAAAATAATAAAGAAGAATTCCTTTACTTTGAATCCAAATGGTTCGGATTAATCGGTGTTGAGGCACTTTCATTGGAAATGGATGATGTTTTCGGTACTTATAACGCGATGTTCGGATTGAAATTCCAGAAAAAAATGGGAGAATCTTTAAAAACGTATTTAACAAAGGAACTTCAAGAAGGCATTGGATCATTCAGCTTGATGTTTAACCAGGGCGATGGTCTATGGGATGTGAATTTTGCCTTGGATAATGTAAATGGGTTTCGAGAAGACCTATCATTAGAAGAAACTTTTAATTTAATCTATCATTTTCTTTTTATCCTTGTTGAAACGATCGAGGAAGATATGTAAAAAAACGAGGTACCGCCATCAATTTGATGGCGGTTTTTTTAAGTTTAGAGCTTTATTTCCATACCTCTAGACATGGTTTAAGGCCCTTTAGATTAGGTGAACTTTAAAGAATTCAGCAAATTAATTTTAATGATATAACTTAACACTTTATTTCACAGTGGAAAAAACAGGGTCTGCACTCGATGTGGAACGCAGCCAATTTATGTTTTGAGTTCATTTGCTTCGGTTAGAATCTCAACTTATTATGAATTTGAGAAACAGCGAAAAGAGCCTCTTTGTCTCGAAGGACGGCCTCATGTTTGTTTCCTTTTCGAATAATATATCCCTCAAAGTCCATTCCAATAAAATTAAAGATATAGTTAAACTGCTGAATCATGGGCAGTCACCAGTTTAAACAATATGCTGAAAAGATGATCAGACTAAGTCCAAAAGCAATTATGGCGGCAAATGGAGAAGAAGAACTAACTGGTACACTTACAATAGGAGCACAGGAGAGCCAGTGTACCTATCGATTACTACCAAATTCATAAAGAGTTCAAGGCTGAATTTCCTAATGTTTAGCTTGTCTTTAAGCCTGCACATTCTGACGAAAAGGTGAGAAAACAGATAATTGAAGGATTATTAGATGTCGCTTTTATTATGGACGAAGTAAGTCAGAGGATTCATAAAGTATAGAGCAACTTATCAAGGAAGAGTTAAAAATGGTTACCTCACCAAACAAACCAAAATCAGAGTTTTCACCATTTGATCTTAAGCATGAAACACTTTTGCTTACAGAGAAGTGCTGTCATCTAGTAATTCAAATGTAATTTCTTTACCAACAGCTTGTAGCCAATACCTGTGACCTTCACTAGATAAAAGATTTGGATGAATTCGAGCGAAATCATCTTTTTCATATTGAGCTCCCTAATATTAATGTTGCATCAATCCTCTATCAACCATTTGGAGAATTGTAGTAATTTAAGTTTGTCATAGGTTGCTTCTGCTGAGAACAGGCAGCTATCAACAATCATTTTGCTTACCGACGCATATATCATTTCAATGCCTGATGCAATCATGGAATTGAAACCAACTCAAATAATGGTCTAGGAATTTTGTCGCCACGCCATTGAACCGATTTATCCAGCAGCCCTTTAGCAGAATAGCTAAAAAAATATAAATATGTCATACTAATTTTCGTTATTGAATGATGATTAAAATATTTTCGAAGATTATAATTAACCTAATATAAAAAAAATTCAAAGGGGACCTGATCATGAAAATTGTTATTGCACCAGATTCCTATAAAGGGAGTTTGTCAGCATTAGAAGCTTCGGAAGCAATCGAGCGAGGGGTCAGGAAGGCGCTGCCGGATGCCGAGACTGAATTGGTTCCTGCAGCGGATGGCGGTGAAGGTACGATGGATAGTCTTGTGGCAGCTACAAATGGGCGAAAAGTTGAAGTAACCGTTAAAGGGCCTTTACTTGAAGACGTACAGGCAGCATATGGAATTTTGGGTGATCAGGAAACATGTGTGATTGAAATGGCCAGTGCATCCGGTTTATGTCTAATCGATCCAGATGAGTTGAACCCATTGATAACAACTACATACGGGACAGGGGAGCTCATTCAAAAAGCATTGAATGATGGATGTCGAAAGTTCATTTTAGCGATTGGCGGAAGCGCTACCAATGATGCCGGAGTTGGAATGCTTCAGGCTTTGGGAATGAAGGTGTTTGATGATGAGGGGAGTCCTTTGGGATTAGGGGGTGCCGAATTATCGCGTGTATCTGAAATAAATACGGAGGCTTTTGATCCAAGAATTGCAGATTCCGAGTTTTTGATTGCTTCGGATGTTCAAAATCCGTTAGTCGGACCGGATGGGGCATCAAGTGTATTCGGACCCCAAAAAGGGGCCACCCCTGCCATGATTGAAATGCTTGATAAAGCTTTATCAACATGGGCTGATTTGGTGGAAATCAAGACAGGCATTCACTTGCATGATAAAGCTGGAGCTGGTGCTGCTGGTGGAATTGGAAGTGCATTTCAGGCCTTTTTCCATGCGGAAACAAAAAGGGGCGTCGATATTGTTATGGAATATACGAAACTGGGTGAAAAACTTTACGATGCTGATTGTGTCTTTACCGGTGAGGGCCAAATCGATTACCAAACAGCTTCAGGTAAAACACCAATGGGAATTGCTCAAGAAGCGAAAAAGTATGATATTCCCGTATTTGTCTTGGCTGGATCAATCGGAACAGGTATTGAAGCTTTATATGACCATGGAATAACTAGTGTCCATAGTCTGGTGAACGCTCCTATGCCTTTAAAGGAAGCTATGGAAAGAGGGGCTGAATTTTTGGAACTAGCAGCTGAACAAGTAATGCGGACTTTTTTGGCAGCGAGTAAAAATAGGCGGTAATCATATGTGTTATTTATTGTTTTGGCCATTTGCGTGTTCTTAATTGTTTTTGCGACAACTAAATTCAAGTTGCATCCGTTCTTATCGCTACTATTAGTAGGCACTTATTTGTGGGTTTTGCTTCTGGAATGCCTCTGGATCAGATACTTGAGAATATTAACAGCGGTTTTGGCGGACTGATGACGAGCATTGGACTTGTAATCGTTTTCGGTTCAATAATCGGAACCATTTTGGAAAAGGCCGGGGCCGTTTTACGAATGACCGAAGTCGTATTGAGGATTATCGGTCCTAAACCTTAATACAAGGGGTAGTCACGATTATCACGACGATGATATTATGGGTCATTCTTGTGTAATATTAATATTGGGAAAATGGAGAGGCGTGAAAAGCTTCTCTTTTTTATGCGTTAAATAAAATATATTTTCATTTTCATATTGGTGTAAGAACTAAAATAGTGTATGATGCATAGTATAAGGTATGGTGTATGTCACATAGTATAGAGAAGAGGTGATTGGATGAGCACTTTACTGAATTCATTAACCACTGAGCTGCGCAGAGGCACTCTGACGTTAGCTGTTCTAAGTCAGCTCAAAACCCCTCAGTATGGGTACTCGCTTGTCCAGCGTTTAGAGAAGTCGGGAATTACCATTGATCAAAGTACTTTATATCCTTTGCTTCGCCGCCTGGAAAAACAAGAATTGGTCACAAGCAGCTGGGATACTTCTGAAAGTAGACCGCGCAAGTACTATTCTTTAAGCGATTATGGGGGAGAAATATTCATTCAGTTAAAGGAAGAATGGGAAAAAACTTCTCAAGAGCTTTATATATTATTAAAAGGAGAGGGAGAAGATGGAGCTGATTGAACTTTATATTCAGGAAGTGACTCGCAGGCTGCCAGAAAAAAACCGGGGGGATATTGCGCTTGAGCTTCAATCTACAATCGAAGATATGCTTCCGGTGGATCATACGGAGCAAGACGTGAAAGCCGCCCTTTTAAAATTAGGAGATCCGGTTATACTGGCAAGTCGTTATCGCGATCGGCCGATGCATTTGATTGGACCGCGTTATTTTGATGTTTATATCTGTCTGTTGAAGATGATTTTACCAATAGCTGCAGTCATTTCACTGATCGGATTAGTGGGGGATAATCCTTTTCGGGATATGGGGAATACGGTTGTGGACGCAATTTTAATAATAATCGGGAAAGGGATTACCGGTATCATCAGTACAGGTATCCAAGTGTTTTTCTGGTTAACGCTTTCATTTGCCATTTTAGAACGCATGGATACTTCAAAAGACCAGTCGCCTTTAACAAAAGACTGGAAACCATGGACACCGGAAAACCTAAAAGTTATGCCGAACATTTCAAAGAAAAAAGCGGTTCCTATGATCGAGATTTTTGCGAGTTTGTTAGGTCTTTCTGTCTTCGCGGCCCTTTATTTCAATGCAGCAAACCTCTTAGGAGTCTATGAAAAAAGAAATGGCAGTCTCATTTTCGTGACACCTTCTTTCAATCAAGATGTATTGAATTCCTATTGGCTGCTGGTATCATGCGTCATTATCATTGGGGTGCTCTTAGCTATATATAAATTATTTTTAGGTCGATGGACCCTGAAATTAGCTTTATTTCATGCCATTTACCAGCTGTTGTACACTCTGGCTTTCATCATCATCATCAGTAATCCTGATTTATTGAACCCGGAATTCCTTGCATACCAAAGAACACTATTCTCAATCGATGAATGGAAAAGCTCGATATACTGGGGTCTCATACTCATCTTCATCATTTTTGCCGCCTACGATACCTATCAAGGCTTCCGTAAGGCAAAAATCCGTTAATGCACAGCATCTAGCTGTGTTTTTTGTTTGAAAGTTCCCTTAAGTGAAAAGTGAGCTGTTACAAGTCTGAAATATTATTTCTCAACCGATACAAGGGACAACAAAAAAACACCTCATATGACATATAGTTTTTAACTAACTATACAGCATATGAGGCGTTACATTTAAACCAATGTTTTATTGAACTGCATCGAACTGATTGACTTTCCAAGCGGAACCGGACTTATAAAAGGTAACCGTTCTTTTTACTGACTCACCGTCGACTGTAGGTACAGTTAAATTGTATGACCTAACGTTTTGTTTTTGATAGACCAATTTAATTTTGGCTTTTTTCCACTCTAACATGCTAAAGCCATCTCCGATTGGACGTGCTAATTTCCCTTTATAGGTAATGTAATTATATTTAGTCAGTCCTTTTTCAACTGCATTATTAGTAAATGTCTCTGCCAGGTAGGCAGTCAATTTATCTTTTGTATTAAACTCTTGGCAAATGTATGAATACTCTGTCCCTTTATAATTGAAAGTTTTTTGTGAACATGATTGGGTTTTGTACCCATGTAAAGCATTCCAAAAATGTTTGCTGGCATTATCGGCTATCTTTAATGCATTTGCATCAGATAAATTCTGTGATGACGTTTTGGCGGTAACCTGACCACTTAATGTGAAAAATAAAATGATAATGGATAATAGCACACCTGAAAATTTTTTCATATTTTATCTCCCCAATCCCTAATAGGATACTTATGTAACGAAAGTTTAATTAATATTACAATTGTTACATTTATATTACAACATGATCGGCGAAAGTAAAAGAGAAATCTTGTTAATTTTTAAATATCATTATAGATTTTATTAAATATACATAGTTTGTTCACTTTATTCTTTTTGAAAGGAGCGTTCACCGAGTTGTAAATAGAAGGACACTAGCTGTTACATACTTCATATTCCACCAACTGGCCTATTTAAAACCTAGCAGTTAATTCTTTTGCAATTACAGGACAAGTTAATTCATTATATTTTTATTATTACCAATATATGTACAAAGAATTCGAATTACCCAGGCAGAACCCGAAAAAAATAAAATATAAAGGTTTGACAAACTTTCTAATCTTAACGTATGATAAATAATATACTTGAATACTTTCTCCTAAGGGGAGTAGCTTTTACAACAATGTCGTCATTACGGAGCTCTTTGCTCTCGGTGTTGTTGGCAGCATATTGTTGTTAGCCAGACCTTACCTATTGGTAAAGGTCTATTTTCTAATATAAACCTTTACCAAAATGGTAAAGGTTTTTTTGTAGTCCGGATGATGCAGCCCTAAAGGAAATGTATAAATATGTGGTTTAATAGAAAAACAAATAAATATAAATGGAGTGTATTCTTTGATACTTAGAAAATCTTTGTTACTTTTAGGGATAGGTTCTGCACAAATAGATTTAATCCTTCCAAAAAATACGTATAAATCAGGTGAATTAATAAACGGCTATTTCTTGATTAAGGGTGGTACCCAGGAGCAAAGAATAAGGAGGATCGAATGTGATTTAATTATGGATACTCATTCTACGGGAATGGAAAATACCCTTAAGACGAGCACCATTTTAGCTTCAAGTGAGATTGAGTCAGGGGAAAGCAATGAAATTCCTTTTAACTTTAGTCTTCCTATATTGAAGGAGCCTTATAAGCGAGGGGTTTCCTATCGCCTTAAAACAAGACTTATATTGGATGAAGGGATAATAGGAAAGGATGATGATTGGATCTTAATCGATTCTGAATAAAGTTGAAATAGAGGTGTGAACATGGAAATCTTGAATTTTACTGAGCGTGCTTTGGATTATTTGAAGGAATTCTTATTAATGAGGCTGTTTATATTAACTTTACTGTTATTGGCGGTATATTATATTTTGAATAAAATGGTCGAATGGTTCTTTAAAAGATCTGATTTTTTTGAGGAAGAAGTGGAAAAAACGATACAGGGGGTAACTCGTTCCAGTCTCAGGTACGGCATAGTTTTGATTTTCCTCATTTATCTGATTGGGCAGTTCATTGATATAAAAGGAATTTTAGCAGGAGCGGGGATCGTGGGAATCGTTATCGGGTTTGCCGCTCAGCAAATGCTTAAGGATATTTTATTGGGATTTGTAAGGCTTTCAGATAATGAATTTCGTGTAGGGAATTTTGTGACATTCAATGGGACAAGTTCCGGAACCGTAGAGGAAATCGGTATCAGGTTCATGCAGATCAGAGAATGGTCAGGAAAATTGCTGACCATCCCACACAGTGAAATCAGGACGATTCAAAATTTCAATAAAGGTAGAATGCGAATCATTGAACGCATTACAGTAAGTTACCAAGAAAATCCTGAAAAGGTAAAACGGCTGTTGGAGGATATATGTATTATCTGTAATGATAAGTATGGTGAAAATCTTCTAAGGCTAGAGGATGGTACACCCGAAGAGGATTTTAGATACATAGGCATTACGGATTTAAATCCGAATCTTAAATATGTGGGATATGAACTATGCATAGTGGGGCTTGTAAAACCTGAACATTACTTTGAAACAGCAAGAAATGTCAGGTTTGAGATGATGGCTGCTTTACATGAGCATCAAATTCTTATGCCATCTTCCCATTTACTTGTACAGGCGAATCCGAATCATGAACGTATGCTAGAGAACTGATAAGAAGCATACACTTGCATGAGCTATTCCGGGAAAAGGTCATGAAAAAAATTGTGGCAAAGTGGAACAAAGTGCAGAAGCACCAATCAGCAATAACCCTGAAAACTTACGATATAAAAGGGTGTTCTTTTAAAGGAAGTTCTTTTTGAATAAGAAAATGAACAAGTCTGATCCAAAAAAGGATTATCATTGAATTTTTATCTTGATTTTTCAGATTAAATGGATTATTATGATTTTAGCATAAAATGGAAGGGGAACGGTTAAACAATGATCATTTAATCCTATTCTTTAAGAAAAAATGCGTTTTAAATACGATCTTTTTTTCTGGATAGGATTAGTCTGTACATTAAAATACAAACAAAGATCATTGTGTTCCTTCAATTAGGGATATTATGCCTTTTTAAATTTGTATTGTACTGCCTCCTGTCCAGATATTTCACAGGAGGTTTTTATATTGGGAAAAAACTCATCTGTAACATTGAGTAATAAGGAACCTAACTTATTTACAAATCGTGTATTTCGGGCCATCATCTTTTCAGGCTTGTTTTTACAAATAGGGATATGGGTGCGGAATTTTGCAGTTTTGTTATTCGTCATGGAAAAGACAAATGGGGATGCCTTTGCCATTTCAATGATTTCAGTAGCGGAATTCGCACCCATTTTTATTTTTTCATTTATTGGAGGGACGTTCGCTGACCGCTGGAGTCCGAAAAGAACGATGGTTTGGTGTGATATTTTAAGTGCAATATCCGTATTTGCTGTGCTTATCACGCTTATCTTCGGAAGTTGGAAAATGGTGTTTTTTGCAACTTTGATTTCGGCGATACTTTCTCAATTTTCTCAGCCATCAGGCATGAAGCTATTTAAAATGCATTTGCCAGAAAGTCAAATTCAGACAGGGATGTCAGTTTATCAGACAGTTTTCGCAGTATTTATGGTTTTAGGTCCGATTCTCGGTACATTTGCCTTCCAATCATTCGGGATCAATATCTCGATTGCTATAACTGGCCTCGCGTTTTTATTTTCAGCTGGTGCACTAGCTTTCCTTCCAAAAGATCGCAAACTTGATGAACAAAAGGCCAAAACAACATTGTGGCAGGAAATGAAAAGCGGAGTGAGCTACGTGTTGCGAAAAAAAGAACTGAGTCTGCTTGGTTTATGTTTTCTGGCAGCCGGGCTCGGACTGGGTTTCATTCAGCCGCTCTCGATATTCCTTGTTACCGAACAACTGGGTCTGCCTAAGGAAAATCTTCAATGGTTATTTATGTTGAATGGGATTGGTATGATTTTAGGCGGAGCAGGAGTGATGATTTTTGCCAAAAAGGTGGCACCTCAGAGATTATTAGCATTTGGAATGCTTGTGAATGCCATTGGAATAGCGGTAATGGGGCTGTCAACAAACCTTTGGATTACACTTACTGCCGAGTTCTTTAATGGACTGATGCTGCCTTGTATTCAAATTGGGATTAATACATTGATATTACAGAGGACCGAAGGCGATTTCATCGGAAGAGTCAATGGAATCTTAAGCCCATTGTTCACTGGCTCCATGGTTTTGACCATGAGTGCTGCCGGCGTTTTGAAAGAGCAATTTTCACTCGTTCCCATATTTGAAACCGCGGCTTTCTTTTTTATACTAGGGATGTTTTTCATTTTGCCATTGTACAATCAAAAGGACGAAACAAAACCCTTGGAAATTCAATCGTAAGTATAGGTAATGGGAAAAGAATAGTAAATTTAGTGATTGACTTGGGTGGGGAAAACGAGGAGAAAATCTCAATTTAACATGAAGATATACCAGTTATATCCATATTGATTTTAAAGAAAAGCAGCCAATTCATGCTGCTTTTTTTTATTCATAATGTACGGGCTTTTAGTAATGGCTTTAATCTATTTTGGCGGACTCAACCTGAAAAAAATTTTTACCAACAAACAAATTATATATTAACAATTATTTTTAGGGTACTTGTTAATACTAATAATGGCATGTTGTTAATTATGATTTATACAAAATATAGGGTGAATAGCTTATTGAAAAAGGAGAAAAGTTAATGATCCTTAAAGACGTAATATATGAAGCAATAAACTGGGGTTTGCCGAAGGACGTTGAAGATATATCCATTACAGGTGTCGCCGATAACTCAAAAGAAATAAAAAATGGATACCTTTTTGTTGCCGTTAACGGATATAAGGAGGATGACCATAATTACATTAAAGATGCAATTCGTCAGGGCGCTTCGGTTGTGATTGGCGATCGCGACATAAAGGGATTGGATGTTCCTTATCTACGAGTGGAGAACAGCAGAAAGGCATTAGAGGTAATCGCGAAAAGGTTTTATGGAGATCCCGGCAATCAAAAAATACAAAATAAAGACCAAGTGGATATTATCAGTTATTTTGATCAATAGTTTGATCCTAACGAATGCTTTAATGGAATAAAGGGATAATAGGGCGTCCATTCCAAGATAAAGCCAATTTGATTGGTTATTCGTATGGATATCATTACCATTGTAAGATATAAGGAATTCAGGTAATATAACAATACAAGCTGTACTGTTCGTTATGATATTTAAGTTTTAACCTTTAAGCTGTAATAGGGAGTTTTATATTGAAACAGGAATGTTATGCCTCGTCACTGACTTGGACAACAGGATTTTTTCTGCAAACACCCACTTTGAGGAGTGGTGGTTTAAAACTTTCTTACTGAATACGGCAATGACGGCTTCTATCTTTAAACGTTAAAACCGGTCTCGTCTGAGGCCGGTTTTTTTGCGTTATTCAGAGCAACGTACGAGAGGAATATATGTACAACTTTTAGCTTGAAAAAAAGAACAGGAAATTTCCAACCTATATTGTTCTAATATAATTTATTATCATCCATCTTACCTACTTTGCAAAAAGCTCCATTGCTCACAGTTTAGGCTTCTTGCATGTTTTGGAGGCATTTACTCTTGCTTTGTATACCGGTTGGCATAGCTTGAAGCAACGAAAGCATTGGGTTTAATTTTAGGTTCCACTCCCATGGATTCCATCCTGGCTACCATTTCTTTAACAAACTCACTGGTTTTGTTCCGCTTTCCAATCCCGATATCAATATGCCCTTCCATGATGAACGTTGCCCCTTGATATACAGCAGGCAGGACAATATCGATTAACTGATTTTTTCTTTCTTCCGTAAACATGGATACGATCTCCTCAGTTAACGACAATTCATGGGAAATACGTTCATGTAATTGCATCATCCTTCTAGGAATCATCACTTTTCTAATACAACCCCATACACCATTCCCGACCTGACGTATCACGATGCCTGTAATGAACACTGTATGTTTCTTATGTACTTGCGAATCTGTACCGACCATTAATCGATAGTCACCGGAAGGATTTAATTTCATGAATTCTACAATATGAACGAATACCTCTTCAAAAGACATGTCTTTTTCCTGAAGATTTTGAAATGGATTATTATGAATTGGATATTGCCTCATATTATTGCACCCAACCTTTCCCCGGCTATAATCTGATTATTAAATTACTACATGCCGCTCATAACACATCTTATGAAGGAGGTCCTTGTTTCGTGCTATGTTAAGAACCTGCCCTATAATGAAGATGAAGCCATCATTAATAAAAGAAATATTTTCGGTGCCCAGCTTATTGATTCCTAGTATACATGTTATTTAAGCTATAAATTTAAAAATGTAGAGTTTGTAGCGAAGAGAAGCCTAAGTATTACGCTTCTCTTTCAGTTTGTAGATAAAAAGGTTTCGAAATGCTCTCATACCGAAACCTTGTTTTTTATTGGGTTTGAAGCAGTTATAGACAATAATAACTGGATCTATACTTGGGCGTCCTACCTCTGAATACAAATCTTCACCAAGTCATACACGAAAGAGAAACCAATGGTTCGATGGCACCAGTTGATCTAGAGTAATCATTTCAAGTCACTCAATTTATATAAGAAAAACGAAATGAAATTATTAAATTTTGACCAATAGCTCCTTTAAAGTATTCACATTTAATAACTTACAAAAAAAGTGTGTGATGTTTTCTTACATAAACAAAGAAATCTTGCTTTTACAAGAGTAAAATAAACGAATATTCAATTAATAAAGTATTGGAGAGATGAAAAATGAAAATATCTGAATTGAAAAAAAGCGGTCATGCTCCGTCATTATTAGCTTCATTCCTTTATTTTGATATCAGTTTTATGATTTGGGTATTATTAGGTGCACTCGGTGTCTATATTACAAAGGATTTCGGACTTTCTCCAGCCGAAAAAGGCTTGATTGTAGCTATTCCGATTTTGGGAGGCTCGGTTTTTCGAATCGTCCTTGGTTATTTGACCGATCGCATCGGCCCGCGGAAAACAGCGATCGGCGGGATGCTTGTTACGATGATTCCGCTCTTTTGGGGATGGTTATTTGGAGAAAGTTTAGCCGAGCTTTATTTAATTGGGATTTTGCTCGGAGTGGCAGGTGCAAGTTTTGCTGCAGCACTTCCTATGGCTAGTCGCTGGTATCCCCCGCATTTGCAGGGTCTTGCTATGGGAATTGCGGGAGCGGGTAACAGCGGAACTCTTTTTGCGACATTGTTTGGGCCGCGTATTGCAGAGTCTATTGGCTGGCATAATGTTATGGGACTAGCTTTGATTCCTTTAACCATCGTGTTTGTCATTTATATTTTAATCGCAAAAGACGCACCATCTCAACCGCCTGCTAAACCGCTCAAGGAATATTTCAATGTATTTAAAATAACGGACACTTGGTATTTCTGTATTCTTTACAGTGTGACTTTTGGGGGCTTTGTCGGGTTTACTAGCTTTTTAAGCATCTTTTTTGTTGATGAGTATGGGTTAACACGAATAAGGGCAGGGGAATTTGTTACATTATGTGTCATTGCCGGAAGTTTCTTTCGTCCCGTCGGAGGATTTATTGCCGATAAAATAGGTGGAGTTAAACTGCTTATGTTTTTATTTATTGGACTCACAATATGTATGTTTGGGATTAGTTTTCTTTTTTCTCTTACTTTCGTTACGATCCTCCTATTCATCGGAATGCTATTTCTCGGTATGGGCAACGGGGCTGTCTTTCAGTTAGTTCCACAGCGATTTTCTATAGAAATTGGTTTTATCACAGGGATTGTAGGAGCTGCCGGAGGTGTTGGCGGATTCTTGGTTCCAAACATACTAGGCACGTTGAAACAGATTACTGGCACATATGCTACTGGATTTTTAGTATTTTCCGCAGTTGGAATCGTAGCGTTGCTTATCCTGGGCCTAGCTCAGCTTTCATGGAAAAAAACGTGGGTACTCGGAAAGAATTCAGTTAAAATTTAGAACTTTGTTTACTAGTTATATTGGCTTGTTACAGTACTTGTTTGGGGGGAGAAAATGTATAAACAAAAACTGGTTTTAGTAGGGAACGGAATGGCGGGATTACGCTGCGTTGAGTCAATTATAAGTAAGGATCCGACTGCATTTGAAATTACTATTTTCGGTAGTGAACCACACGTTAACTATAACAGAATCTTATTGTCGACTGTGCTTCAAGGCAACACTTCGTTTGAAGATATTACGATAAATGATAGGGACTGGTATACAAAGAATAATATCCAATTGTTTACAGGGGAAACGGTTGTGAAAATCGATAAAGAGACTCGGAAGATAAAAACAGACAAAGAACGGGAAGTTTACTACGATAAGCTGATAATTGCCACAGGTTCTATCCCATTTATTCTTCCTGTTACCGGTGTTGATAAGGAAGGAGTCATTGCATTTCGGACGATTGAAGATTGCCAAAAGATGATTGAAACTTCGCGCAAGCATAAAAAAGCAGTCGTCATCGGAGGCGGTTTATTAGGTTTAGAAGCAGCGAGAGGGTTGTTAAACCTTGGTATGGAAGTGAATGTCGTTCATATTGCTGACCATTTAATGGAAAGGCAGCTTGATTCAACGGCATCACTTTTGCTGCAAAAAGAGTTGGAAAACCAGGGAATGAACTTTCTTTTAAAAAAGGAAACTCAGGAGATAATCGGTAACGAGCGTGTAGAGCGTGTCCGTTTTAAAGATAGAACGGAGGTGGAAGCAGATTTAGTCGTTATGGCTGCGGGAGTTAGACCGAATATTCAGTTGGCCAAAGAAAGCGGAATTGATACAAATCGTGCCATTATTGTAAACGACTATTTAGAAACCAGCATCCCAAATATTTATGCGGTTGGTGAATGTGTTGAACATCACGGAATTGTTTATGGACTGGTGAAACCCCTATATGAACAGGGTGAAGTGCTGGCAAAGCATATTTGTGAGATGAAATGCACCGGATACCAAGGTTCGGTCCTTTCCACCCAGTTGAAAATATCAGGAGTTGAGTTATTCTCTGTTGGAGATTTCCTTGGTGATGAAACAACGAAATCAATCACAACTTTTGATGAATTAGATGGTGTCTATAAAAAGGTGGTTATTCAAGGAAGAAAAATCATAGGTGCTGTGCTGTATGGAGATACAAAGGTCAGTTCACGAATACTCGATATGATTTTAAAGCGGCAAGAAGTATCGTCAGTGGAAAAGCATGCTCTGTTCCAATCACCTAGTATGGCTGAGGGATTAATCGCTTCTATGGCAAATCATGAAATCATTTGTAATTGTAATGCTGTTTCAAAGGGGGCAATCATTGGAGCGGTTCAAAATAAGGGATTAACAACAGTGGAACAAGTTAAACAATGCACAAAGGCTTCAGATTCATGCGGAGGATGTAAGCCTGCAGTGACCGAGCTTTTGGCATATATTCAAGGTGATCTTTTTGATCAGGCTAATGAACAAACTGCATTGTGTTCATGCACGACATTAACGGAAGATGAAGTCGTGTACAAAATGCAGCTCCAAGATTTAACATCCGTCCGAGAGGCGATGGATGTTCTTGGATGGGAAAATACAGGAGGTTGTTCAACATGCCGGCCAGCCCTGAGTTATTATTTAGGGATGATTCATCCAGAGTACGAGATCAGACAGCAAACTCTTTTCATAAACGAACAAAAGAATGCAACAGTTCAAAGTGATAGCCGATACTCTGTTATCCCGCAAATGTACGGCGGGATGACGAATGCGAAAGACTTGCGAAAAATTGCAAATGTTGCAGTTAAATATGATATATCCCAGGTGGTGGTAACAAGTGAACAAAGGATTCATTTAATGGGTGTGAAAAAAGAAGATCTCCCAGGTGTGTGGGCTGATTTAGACATGCCGTTAAGTTCGAAATATGGTAACACCGTTCAAAACGTCAAAACATGTATCGGTGAACATGTTTGTTCTTGTGATAAAAAGCAATCCCTTTTACTTGCAGTAGATTTGGAAAAAAGATTGGAGCATGTATCAACACCTTACCGGATAAAGATGGGCATATCTGCTTGTATGCATAACGGTGCAGGATCAACAACGAAAGATATAGGTGTTATGGGCATTGAAAGGGGCTGGGAAATATATGTGGGCGGAAGCAGCGGGCGGAATGTTCGTGCCGGTGAACTGTTATGTGTAGTTGGGACAAATGAAGAAGCAATTGAAATCATCATCGGCTTTATTCAATATTATCGGGAAACAGCCAATTATTTAGAACGGACTTGGCAATGGATTGAACGGGTGGGTTTAATTCATGTTAGAGAAGTATTGTTTGATAATGAACTTAGTCAGCAACTATCTCAACGATTGGAAATGGCTTAAATCAGAGAAGGAACAAAGTGGAAAGTACCTTTTGAGGCACGTCTAAAACTAACGGGTTGTTATCTAAAGAAATCCATGAGTAAAGGGTGAGGAGCCTTGACCGAATTATTGTTAAAGTATTTCCGCACGAAGCAACAAGAGGTCCAATCAGAGAAACGCTATGATACACAATGTCCATATTGCAGCATGCAATGTAAGATGCAGCTGTTGGAACAAAAAATAGTGACAAGAAAAAAGTATATGACGATTGGAAAAGACAATCCAACCTCAGAGGGGCGCTTATGCATTAAAGGAATGAATGCACACCAACATGCTCTGCATAAAGATCGAATTAAATACCCATTATTTAAAAAAAATGGTGAATTTATTCGCATATCTTGGGAGGAAGCATTAAATCACATTAAGGAGAATTTCACTAAGATCCAAGCAGAAGATGGTGTAAATGCATTATCTGTTTATGGGAGTGCATCCATTTCAAATGAAGAAGCATATTTGCTTGGGAAATTTGCTAGAGTAGCATTAAAAACAAAGTATATAGATTATAATGGCCGATTGTGCATGTCCGCAGCTGCTTCGGCAGCAAGCCAAACGTTTGGTATGGACAGAGGCCTAACCAACAGCTTATCAGAGATTCCGAACACAAAGTGCATTATCTTGGCAGGCACGAATATTGCGGAATGTCAGCCGACAATCATGCCGTACTTTGAGAAAGCGAAACAAAATGGTGCATATATTATTGCTGTAGATCCACGAGAAACAACAACAACGAAAATGGCTGACTTACATCTAAAAGTAAAACCAGGGATGGATGCCGCCTTGGCAAACGGATTATTGAAAGTGATCATAGAAGAGGATTTGATTGATGAAGCATTTATCCGGGAACGTGCAAATGGCTACAACGAAGTTAAAGAGTATGTTACATCTTTAAAGTTGGAGGAAATTGGAGAAATGACAGGGGTTCCTAGCGACCAAATTCAAAAAGCGGCTGCAATGTTCGGGAAAGAAGAATCAGGAATGATTTTTACAGCAAGGGGCGTTGAGCAGCAAACAGATGGTTCAGCTACCGTTCGTAATTTTCTTAATATTCTTATTGTTACAGGGAAAATTGGAAAAGTGAATTCGGGATATGGAGCTATTACTGGACAGGGGAATGGGCAGGGAGCAAGAGAGCATGGCCAAAAGGCAGACCAGCTTCCGGGGTATCGTATGATTGAAAATGAGGAGCACAGATTACATATTGCAAGAATATGGGGAATCGATGAGGCTGATTTGCCTCGTAAAGGTGTCTCAGCATACGAAATGATAGAGAAGATTAATGAAGGGGAAATTACCGGCATGTTTTTAATGTGTTCCAACCCAATTGTTTCAAATCCCAATGCTAACTTTGTCAAAAAGGCTTTGAAAAAATTAAAGTTTCTTGTCGCAGTGGATATGTTCGTTTCTGAAACTGCTAGATTGGCTGATTTAATTTTACCTACTTCGTCTTATTTAGAGGATGAGGGAACGATGACAAATTTAGAAGGACGGGTAACGTTGCGGGAAGCAAGTTTTTCATCACCTGGGGAAGTGAAGCATGATTGGCAAATCATTTGTGATATAGCAAAAGTTCTAGGAGAAGAGGAGCATTTTCCCTTTCAATCAGCAAATGAGATTTTCGAAGAGTTAAGAGTGGCAAGCAGCGGGGGAAACGCTGATTATTATGGTATAACGTATGATCGATTAAGAAAAGAAGGAGGCATTTTGTGGCCATGCACATCCATTGACCATAAAGGGACAAAAAGGTTATTCGAAATGTCTTTTGCCCACCCAGATGGAAAGGCGGCCATGGTTGTGGTTAATAATGTGCCTCTTGTTCCAAAAGAACAGCCATGTACGGATTTTCCACTTTATTTAACGACAGGAAGAATCATGTCACATTATTTAACAGGAGTACAAACGGGAAAAAGCTCATCATTAGCAGCAAGAAATTTTGAATCATATATGGAAATCCATCCGGAAACAGCCAAGAAATATCATATTCCAGACAATATTTTGGTGAAAATCGAATCAAGGCGGGGAAGTATTGTTGTAAGAAGCAAATGGTCAGCAACCATTCGCCATGATACCATATTCGTTCCTTTTCATTGGGCAGACTCACAAAATGTCAATCGACTCGTTTCACAGGCTTTAGACCCGACATGCAAAATGCCTGGCTTTAAAGTAAGTGCTGTAAAAGTACATCCTATATTAGAGTTAACGTCTCATTAAGGGGAGGCTTTCTTCCCATTCATGACAATTTTTTTGGTTCGATCATAATCGAATAGTTGAGCCTAATCACATAGGCTTACATGACTAAACAACAAAAGGGGATAAAGGATGGAAAAAGGTAAGGTCTATATAGTTGGTGCCGGACCTGGTGATCCGGACTTAATTACTGTCAAGGCAATCAAATGCATCGCGGAAGCGGATGTCATCTTGTATGATCGATTGGTAAATCGTGAATTGCTTTTATACGGTAAACCTGGAGCTGAATACATTTATTGCGGTAAAGCGCCTGGGATACATTGTGTCCCTCAGGAGGGCATTCATCAATTGTTAATAAGTAAATCAATGGAGAGAAAAACGATTGTTCGTCTAAAAGGGGGGGATCCTTTCATTTTTGGTCGAGGCGGTGAGGAAGCAGAAGTGCTAGCAAAGCATGGAATTCAATTTGAAATAGTCCCTGGAATCACATCTGGAATCGCTGCGCCAGCTTATGCTGGAATTCCCCTGACTCACAGGGAATGGGGGAGTTCCTTCGCAATTGTCACAGGACACTGCGTGACCGGCAAACCTGATAACATCAACTGGCATCACTTGACACATGGTGTTGACACCATTGTTATTTATATGGGTATGAAAAACCTTCCATATATCTGTAAACAATTACGCTCCTGCGGAATGAAGCCTGAAACTGCCATTGCAGTCATCGAACAAGGAACGACAGGTTTTCAACGAACTATTACAGGAACAATCGATTCAATAGTGGCGATCGTTACAAGAGAGCAGGTTGCCAATCCCGCTATGATTGTAATAGGAGAAGTGGTGAATTTATCCGAGAAATTATCATGGTTTTCCGAGAAAACAAAAGATAGGGAGTTCGCTTAGAAAAGGAATGATTACCTAGAAAACTTTTACTGTAATGAAAATGGAAAACTGGACATGAAGGTCATCATGTCCAGTTTAACAATGTTAACTGCTATTTTTTAAAAAAGCCAAGGGTTTATGGACAGTTAAAGTACTTATTGAATCGGTTAATTATAACGGTTGCTTAGAAAATCAATTACGCATGCCAAAGTGTGCATTTATTTGGCCCTGCAGCATTTTTTTTCGCATTTTTTCCTGTTCAATTTTTCTTTTCTCTTTTAATTTTTCCTGTCTAATTTCATGGGTTTGCACTCCATCCTCTATTTTATCGGCGATTTCCACTAATGCCTTGACGTCGGAAAAAGAGTATTTACGGTTACCACCCTTAGACCTTTCGGGGAAAACGAGTTTTCTTTCTTCATAATACCGGATTTGTCTATCGGATAGTCCGGTTAATTCTCTGACCACTCCTATGGAAATTACCTTTCTATCTATATAAGATTCTTTTTGCTGAACGATGAAAATCACCTCATTTTTGATTTATGCTAGATCAATAAGGATATTATATCCTAATTTTCTGAATATTTGTAATAAAAACTAACATTAATTATTATTTTTTTAAAAACCATGTAAGAATTTATAACACACTGGTGGATATAAAAAGTGACGTCACCTATAATCAATCATATCATCCTTTCAAAAAAACCTTATTGGAGGACAAAACATGGCTAAGCAGAAATTGGCACTCATTGGGAATGGTATGGCTGGAGTAAGATGTATAGAAGAAATTTTGAAAATTCAACCGGAAAGGTTTGAGGTGACTGTCTTCGGAAGTGAGCCGCATCCGAATTATGATCGAATCCAACTATCGAATGTATTGCAAGGGGCTACGACGATAGATGATATTACAATAAATGATTGGAACTGGTACAAAGAGAATAATATTACACTTTTTTCAGGTGAAACAGTCACGAACATCGACACCACTAAGCAAATCATATATTCAGATGCTAATCGCGAAGTCACATATGATCGATTAATTTTAGCTACCGGATCAATCCCATTCATTCTGCCGATAAAGGGGGCTGATAAAAAAGGAGTGACAGCCTTTAGAAATATTGAAGACTGCGAAAAGATGATTGAATATTCAAAAAATAACAAAAAGGCTGCTGTCATTGGTGGAGGATTGCTGGGTCTTGAAGCAGCAAGGGGGCTTTTGAATCTAGGTATGCAGGTAGATGTTATTCACCTTTCGGAATATTTGATGGATAGGCAGTTAGATCCAGCAGCAGGAAAAATGCTGCAAAGGGAACTTGAAAGCCAGGGAATGGATTTTTATCTTGGGAAACAGACTCAGGAGGTTTTAGGTGAAATTGATGTCAAAGGATTACGCTTTAGTGATGGCGAGGAAATTAGCGCCGACTTAGTGGTCATGGCAGTTGGGATTAAACCAAATGTTGCAATGGCCAAAAATTCCGGCATCCCTGTCAATCGGGGAATTATCGTGAATGATTATATGGAGACAAAGATTCCGAATATTTTTGCGGTTGGTGAATGTGCGGAACACCGTGAGATGGTGTATGGTTTGGTCGCTCCCCTATATGAACAGGGCAAAGTATTAGCCAAAAGGATTTGCGGACTGGAAAGCAAAGCTTACGAGGGGTCCGTGCTTTCTACTAAGTTAAAAATATCTGGTGTTGATGTATTTTCGGCTGGAGAAATTTTTGAGGATGAACAAGCCAAATCAATCAAGGAATTTAATGAATGGAATGGTACTTACAAAAAAGTAATGATTCGAAATGGGAAAATTTCTGGTGCGGTATTATTCGGGGATACAAAGGAAAGCAATACCCTATTGAGCATGATCAATAAAAATGCCGACGTTTCTGAGTATTTAAATGTTGGAACAAGTGAACCAAGTGTCAGACTTGTCACTTCGATGTCAAATGAAGAAATCATCTGTGGTTGTAATGGTGTAACGAAAGGTGATATTGTGACGGCTATCGAATCTAACGGTTTAACAAGCATTGAGGAAGTAAAAGGCTGCACAAGTGCTTCGAGATCATGCGGTGGCTGTAAGCCGTTAGTCGGTGATATTCTCGAGCTGACATTAGGCACTGATTTCAGTAAGTCAAACCAGAAGGAATCCATATGTACGTGCACCACTTTATCAAGAGATGAGGTTTGTGCCGAAATACGCGAAAAAAATCTGACACATACTCGTGAAGTCATGAATGTTCTCGGCTGGAATACAAGTGATGGATGCTCTAAATGTAAACCGGCACTGAACTATTACTTAGGCATGATCCATCCTGTTGACTATGAAGATGAAAAAGAATCCCGCTATGTCAATGAAAGGCTACATGCAAATATTCAAAAGGATGGTACATTTTCCGTTGTGCCAAGAATGTATGGCGGCGTCACAAATCCCGATCAATTACGGAAAATAGCAAATGTTGCCGATAAGTATAATGTTAAGTTACTTAAGGTAACAGGCGGTCAAAGAATAGATTTGTTCGGCGTTGAAAAAGAAGACCTTCCAAGCGTATGGGCCGACCTGGATATGCCTTCTGGATATGCGTATGGAAAAACGCTTCGAACTGTGAAAACATGTGTCGGTGAAAACTTTTGCCGTTTTGGCACCCAAGATTCAATCGGTATGGGCATTGCCATGGAGAAGAAATTTGAACGTGTAGGCACACCGCATAAGGTTAAGATGGCTGTGTCGGCATGTCCTCGTAATTGTGCTGAATCCGGTATCAAAGATCTTGGTGTTGTTGGTGTTGACGGTGCATGGGAAATTTATATTGGCGGCAATGGCGGTACCCATTTACGAGCTGCTGAATTATTATGTAAAGTGAAAACAAGTGATGAGGTAATTGAAATTACGGGTGCGTACATCCAACATTATCGAGAGACTGCCAATTATTTAGAAAGAACGTCGGTTTGGGTTGAGCGTGTTGGGTTCGATACCATTAAGGAGATTATTGGTGATAAGCAAAATAGGATGGAGCTTAACCAACGCTTGGGTGAGGCCTTATCCGTATTGCAAGAACCGTGGAAAGAAATCATTGAGAGCAATGCGATCCAAACCGGTTTATTTCAAAAAGTGAAAATTCCGGCTATATTAAATAAATGAATATGGGGGCAGCCTAAATGAGGAAAACACTTCAAAAGATAAAGGTCTCAACCGTAAATGAAATGCCAAAAAACCTGGGGAAAACAGTAACGATAGGATCTCATGAAATTGCTCTTTTTCATTTAGCAAATGGTGAATTCCGGGCTATTGAAAATCGTTGCCCACACAAAGGTGGGGTTCTGGTGGAAGGCATTGTGAGTGGTGATCATGTATTTTGCCCGATGCATGACTGGAAAATCAGTGTCAAGAATGGAGAAGTCCAAAAACCTGATAATGGTTGTGTAAAGACATTCCATGTTGAAATAGAAGATGGTAATGTTTATATAGTTTTATAACCAGCTGCTCTGGATAGTCTCTTAGACTATCCATTTTTTCTTTGTCGATTTTTGAACTAAATTCCTCCGATGAAATAATTGATAAATTTTTCCATAACAAATATAATTCTAGTAAAGGAATGACTAAAAAACAAAAAAATGTAAACGATTTCGGTGGTGAACCGAAATTTAAACAAATAAAGTTATAGGGGAAAGGTTGGCGTTTCATGAACAAATTATCTGTTGGCGTTTTTACCTTTATGCTGTATTTTGTTCCTTTAAGTACTTCACCTGGATTAGCAGAAGTAAAACCAGATTACAAACTTTATGTAATGGCCCCATTGGGTGAAATAACAGATTGGAAGGCATTTGAAGCACAGTTAACTCAGTTGAAGGAAAATGGAGTATATGCAATAACGACAGATATCTGGTGGGGGTTAGTCGAGAGTAAAAAAGATAATCAGTTTGATTGGTCCTATTATAAAAAATATGCGGAAACAGTGAAAGCATCCGGTTTAAAATGGGTGCCCATTTTGTCTACACATCAATGCGGCGGTAATGTGGGGGATGATTGTAACTATCCTATCCCGAGTTGGCTCTGGAATAAAGACACTCTAGATAACATGGCATTCAAGAGTGAAAGTGGTTTCTGGAATAAAGAAGTACTTGCTCCTTGGTGGGAAGGTACAGCCGATCAGTACAACGAATTGTATAAATCCTTTGCAGAGAACTTTGCTGATAAGAAGGACCTAATAGCTAAAATATATCTAAGTGCAGGACCAGCTGGGGAACTAAGATATCCCTCCTATCAAAATGCTGATGGCTGGGATTATCCTGAAAGGGGACAGCTTCAAGTTTATACAGAAGGAGCGAAACGGGATTTCAGGCTTACCTTGAGAGAAAAATATTCAACGATAAAAAAATTAAATGCTGCCTGGGGTGAAACGTATAAAAACTGGAATGAGATTCAGCCACCTGGAAACGGGGATGAATTTTTCACCAAGGGCGGAGCAATCGATACACAATTTGGATACGACTTTATGCAATGGTATCAAGGAGCACTCGAAAAACATCTTGCAAAAATCTCTAAATTTGCCCATAAACATTTTGATAAAGTCTTTGGCGTGCCAATTGGAGCTAAAATCTCAGGGGTCCATTGGAAAATGAATGATCCAGTACTACCGCATTCAGCAGAGTATAGTGCGGGGTACTATAACTACTCCCAATTATTGAATCAATTTAAGAAATCGAATATGGCCCTCACGTTCACCTGTTTGGAAATGGGAGACCAAGACGCACATACTGCACCATCATATAGCGCGCCTAAAACGTTGGTGACACATATTGCCTCTTTAGCTAATGAAAAAGGAATTTCTTTAAACGGAGAAAACGCACTCCCGCTGATCAATAATGAATGGGGCTTTGAAAATATAGCAGAAATGGTTTTTAACCATGGTTTTGAGGGATTTACCTTGCTGAGGCTGTCCTATTTATTCGACGATGAAGGAAATCCCACAAATGAGTTCAGGATGATGAAGGATAAATTGGAAGGCAAGTCGATTCCAGTTACATTCACAGTTGAAAATGTACCTGTCACACAGGGAGTTTACTTAATAGGGGATAGAGGGGAAATCGGCAGATGGAATGTTGAAGATTACGAATATAAACTCACGCAAAACACAGAAGGGAGCTGGAGTGGAACATTCCGTTTAGCAGCAGATCGACTCTATGAATTCAAGTTCGTCATGAAAGATGAAAATGGCAATATTATTTGGCAAAAAGGGGAAAATAATAATTATAAAACACCTTTAAATGGAAAAGGAAACTATAAAACTTCATGGTAGATGGATATATAGGGCTATAGGTTAAATCAGTATGATTAACTGAGCAAGTCTTTTGGAAATAATATTATTGAAAGTTCATCACAAATTAAGGTCAAAATACAATCCTGAAGCCAAGTACTTTTAATATACGTACTGACCGCAATATTGGGGAAATATTATTTTAAGACTTAAATGACCTGTACTTACATTAAATAGACATGTGGCCTATTTAGAACAAAACATCAAGAAAGGGAGGAATTGAATTAAATGAAGTCAAGGATTACATGGACAGGGGAAATGGCCTTTTCTGGCACAACTCCGTCGGGACATGAAATAAAGATGGATGCTGCCGAAGACGTAGGAGGAAAAAATAGTGGAGCAAGACCCACAGAGTTACTTTTGCATTCTCTTGCCGGGTGCACAGGTATTGATATTGTAATGATTTTAAAAAAAATGCGATTTGAAACAAAGGCCTTTCAAATAGAGATAGAAGGGGAACGATCAGAAAACCACCCTAAGCGGTTTACCGATTTTCATATCCACTATTTATTGGAGGGTGATCTGCCTGAAGATAAAGTGATCCGTGCGATTCAACTATCGAAAAATACGTACTGTTCAGTATATCACTCATTAAATGCCAACATAAAAATGAGCTATTCGATAAATGGCGTTAAAGGAAACCAAGAATTATAATGTTAATTTAAGGGCTATCATTTACCAGAAAATCGTTTTTACATTTATCATTTAAGAAAAACAGCCTTCATTTCCTTAAAGAAATGGAGGCTGTTTTTGAGGCTGGAATGAACATCCTGATTAACAGAATGAATCTTGGTGCCAGATTTTCGTAAAGAGGTCAAAAAATATAAATAAAATGTTGCATAAATTCATCTAAAATTTGTGCCCCGCTTGAAAACCGTAGGAAGTATTTCCTCTGAATATTTATGAAAGACGTATTTCTCCAGGCCATTAAATATCTACACAAGTGAAAAAATTCATTCCTAATTTGTATTTCAAAAAAGCTCACCTGCCATTGTCTTGTACCGTTTATTGGTATGGATGGGTTTATTTAGACAGCAAGTAATCAAAATGTAATCGTTTGTCATTGGAATGCCCTTGATGTTAAGAGTTTATCGAGATAAACTTTAAATACGATTGAGGAGTGGTTAAGTTGAAAGAGATAACAATAGACAAATTGGCATTTAAAGATCATTTATCGATGATTGAACAATTTTCATTGAAAGATTTCATGTTTAAGTGGCTCGGTAGCCCCGAAGAAGGATTAGATGATTTACTACCGCTTAAATACACAGATCATGTCTTTGCAAAAATGGAAACAACATTGGAAACAAAAATAAAGATCCACGGTGATGAGACCTTTAGATATGTCACCATTACCGAAGATAATCAAATTGTAATAGGCGGGTTAGACACGAATCAAGAGTTAAAGTTTAGAATTGTGTCCCTGGAGGAGCGTTTGAAAAGCTATTAAAAACTTTTAACATTTCAGACTGAATCATATTTTCAAATAAATAATTAAGGCCGTTCCTGTTTATTTAAGGAATGGTCTTTTTAAGGTATTTTTATTTTTTTTACGTTAAGAGCAGCGTCAATACTATATAAGGTTGTTAACTGTACTCGAAAGTTAAGGAAACCCTTACCTTATGCCAAGTGATCGAGTAATTCTTTAAACTCCCAATATTTTTTGGATTAATTTAACAAAAAATAAACGATTATTGATTTTTCTTAGTGTATTATAAAGTAATGAAGTCGATTAAAACATTTGGGAGGAATTGAAATGAGCCAGACGTTGGCAAGTTCGATAAAAACGCTTTTGAAAGAAACGTTTGAGGGACCTGGAAATGAAGGAAGCTATTATACTGATTCAAAACCGAATACAGGGGTTTTCGGGACACTTGATGGTTTAACAGCAGAAGACGCTTCACGGTTCATAAACGGATCAACCATTGCTGCTCATTCTGACCACATACGGTATTATTTATGGGTGATCCGAACAATGATCAGTGGCACAGACTTTGAAAAAGATTGGGACGCAAGTTGGACCATTACTCATGTTGATGAGGTGAAATGGGCGGAAATCAGGGAGGGATTACAAAAAGAATATGTAACTCTTTTCGCTGAAATCGAAACAATCGATTTAGTAAAATGGCTGACAAATGTAAACGCGACCATTGCCCACTCGGCTTATCATCTTGGAGCGTTAAGGCAAATGTTAAAAAGCCTTGAAATAAAAAAATAATTTAAGATATTGAGGGTTTGTAAAATGATTTCCTCTTCAGGCATTCGCTTGCCGCGGACGGTCCGCCCGCGGCGCTTTTTGCGCCTGTGGGCGGGGTTCTCGTTTTTCCCGCACGAGTCTCGTACCTTTCGTAACCCACAGTCGCTTGCTTTGATGAGGCTTGGCAGCCAGTCGGAGGAAAGGGAGCGGATTCCTGAAAATAAGCTGGAACTTTTTTAGGGTTTGTAAAATCTGATCGTTGATTCCATTATCATATACTTGAATGAAGTCATTATTAATTTCATACTTACGTCGTCCAAAATCTCACGCCGTTATTCTTTTCCACTTCAATTCCTTCAGCCTATCGTTTGCTTATTTTTTCTACGTTCTTGCTCAGCCACATATGAAAGCAGAGTTTTTATAATTGGGCTTCTATTAATTTTCCAGTATCACCCATACCTCTGGATTTCCTACTATCAAATCGCGAATGATCAAGAGCATCCCCTGATATAGAGGCTGGTTAAAATCTTTTGCACTTTGCTTATCAATGAAGATATATCGTTCTTCAATTCCAAGATCACGAAATTTTTTAAACTGCCGTTCTGAATTTTGATCTTTTGCTGAAACACGGGCTTATCCAATTTTCGAAAAAAGCAACCAACAATATTGGTTATTTGTGTAAAAATGTTAATTTAACTAACAGGGAAGTTTAGTTGTAAAAGAATTTAATAAGTTTAAAGCTTAATCTATTGAACAAATAATAAAGAAGGAACCTATAGACTTGATGATAGGAGAATAAAACGAATACCGTGATGGCAATAATAAAATTGACGGGACACCAATTGGTGTCATATAATAAAGACACCAATTGGTGTCCAATTAAAGGGGGGGTGATTTTGAACGAGAAAAATCAAGAGCGTGATATTTATGTAGGCATCGCTGATCCAACAAGACGCAAATTGTTACGTTTGTTGGCGGACGTGGAAGAATTGCCACTCAATGAGTTAACCGTTCATTTTGAAATGGGTCGTACTGCGGTTTCAAAGCATTTGGCAATCCTTAAAGAGGCTGGTCTCGTAATCAGCAGAAAGGTCGGCAGGGAAACGCGTTATCGGCTGAATGCTGCCCCATTGAGAGAAATTGAGGATTGGGTATCGTTTTACAAAAAATTCTGGAGTGAAAGAATATTACTTTTAAACCAAATATTAGAGGAGGAACAAAATATGAGTTTAACAGTATCACAAGATTTTAATTTTAAGAGCCCGATCGAGAAGGTATGGCTCGCCTTAACGGATGCAAATACGCTTGCGAAATGGGTAATGGCTAATGATTTAAAACCTGTCGTCGGACATAAATTTCAGTTTCGGAATGAACAGTGGAATTTAATTATCGATTCCGAAGTTCTTGAAGTGGAGGAGCCTTATAAGTTATCTTACACTTGGGTAGGTGGTGGAATAAACACTACAGTCACATGGACATTAAAGAACGAGGATGGAACAACCTATTTAAATCTTGAACAAACAGGATTCGAAAAAGAAGATCAAGCGTTCAATGGTGCGAAATATGGTTGGGCGAAAATGGGCGAACAACTTAAAAAATTGTTAGAGGCAATGTAGAACCGAACCTCTGAACCTGTTTTTTAGTATTTAGCTAACGTATTGGAAAAAGCAAACTGCTCGGAAAGAGAAGTGTTCCGTGATGACAAATAGTAGAATGAATCCTAAGGTTGATGAATTTTTAAGTAAAGCTAAAAAGTGGCAGGTAGAATATGAGATGTTGAGGAATATCGTTCTTGACTGTGAGCTGACCGAAGAATTTAAATGGATGCATCCTTGTTACACGTTTGAGAAAAAAAACATAGTTTTAATACATGGATTTAAAGAATATTGTGCGCTTTTGTTTCACAAAGGTGCCCTGTTAAAGGATACCCATGGGATTCTAATCCAACAAACGGAGAATGTACAGGGGGCGCGCCAGATTCGGTTCACCAATGTTCAAGAAATAGTTGCAATGGAAACCATCTTGAAAGCCTATATTCATGATGCCATTGAAGTTGAAAAAGCCGGTTTGGAAGTGAATTTTAAAAGTAGTACAGAATTTATGATTCCTGAAGAACTTCAAAATAAATTCGATGAAATCCCTGCCTTGAAAACTGCTTTTGAAGCATTAACCCCGGGACGGCAAAGAGCATACATTCTTTATTTTTCACAACCCAAACAATCCAAAACTCGAGTGTCAAGGGTTGAAAAATATATGCAGCAAATTCTCGATGGAAAGGGATTAAAGGATTAGTATATTCGATGAGAAAATAAATTAATCAAGTCCTAAGATATTACCTTACTTTGCGTTAATTCGAACTCCTTTTTGGTTCGCAGGTAACCACTCAATCATATAAGGGAAAAAACAAAAAGTGATCCGTAGAGTGAAAGCAAACTACCGTGTAACAGTTTTTACGCATTCCACCTAAGAAAAGAAAAATACTGCGCACAAAAGTGTATCCTTTGGCTTTTGCTGAAAAGTACGCTTTTCTTGAACTAACGGGTGCTTATCTTGAATAAGGTTTAAGTAATGATCTTCAACAAAACCACCTAATAAAAATAATGTGTTATTCCATTATAGGGCGCTTATATGGAGTAACAAAAAAGCCCAATTTCTCAATTTTAATACTGAGAAATTGGGCTTTTAATTCTGAAATTTCTATTTAGGAGAATGGCTGACAAATGTAAATGTGATATTGCCCACTTGGCTTATCATCTTGGAGCATTACGGCAAATGTTAATAAGTCGTTAAATTGAAAATACTTTAACATAATTTTGTCAATGTCTGGATGCTTCGAAGGGTCTAATTACAAACCATGATTTTAAAGTAAACTTGGTTATCCTTGATGTTTTTAAGATGAAACCCTCATTAGATTGAAGAAATATGCGACACTCCTGCCGAATAACTGGCTAGAAGAGACCCCACAGACGCTTGCTTTGATGAGGCTTGGCAGACAGTCGGCGGAAAGGGAGCGGATTTCTGAAATTATCTGGATCTTTTTAGCAAACTGGCTCTTCTTCTACTTTAATTTTGCTAAACACCTTAGCTAGGTTAGGACAGGATAAAATTCAGAAACACACCATTTTGTAGGTAATTGTTGGATTGTGTCAGATTATACTAAGAATCTTTTACATTTTAAAGGGTTCAAGTCCTAATTGGAGAAGTATTATTATCAGGATGTTTTTTAGCCGAGGATTAGTGACTGCATGAATATCGACATAAAAGGAGGGTTCTTAATTAAAAAGCGGCTGTTTAAACTATGTATATTTTGTTTTGTATTCTTTGTTCAAACATTATGGTCTCCCGCTATTTTTGCTGAACAAAGAACTTTTAAAATTGCTGGAGAAAGTGCCCTTCCTCCATTTTCATTTGAAAATGAAGCTGGTGGGCTGACAGGGATCAATATTGATTTAATGGAGGAAATAGCAAAATATAATGGGGTTGATTTCGAATATATTCCGATGGGGATGCAAGAAGCGGAAAAAGCCTTAATGAACGGAACAATTGATGCAATTGTTGGAAGTACCTATAATACTAAAAAAGATAATCAACTTGATTTCACTCAATCTTATTTTACCATGTCCCAATCAATTATCATCCCTAGTAAAAAGAAACAGGATATTCATACGTTAACGGATTTACGTGATTCACATGTTGTCCTTGACTATAACACACCTGTAATCAGTACATTTCTCAATATGAGGAATACAAACTTAACGACCGTTTCAAATCAATACTCGGGCATTTTAACATTATTGAACAATCGTGCAGATGTGTTCATTGGAAACAAATGGACTGCAGACTTCTATTTGAAAAAGTTCCGCCAGGAAAAAAATTACATCATTCTCGATGAAGTCATTGAACCCGCGGATTATACGATTGCAGTAAAAAAAGGGAATCAAACGCTTCTTTTCATGATGGACAATACACTCACAGAACTTAAAGCGAACCGAAATATCAACGGGATAATTGATAAATGGATCATGCCACAGTCCAATCAAAAAATTGCCAGGTTGGAGCAATTCATATTTTGGCTAATCATAATCTTAACTGTAGTAGCACTTTCCCTTCTAGTTATATACATATGGAATCAAAAGCTGAAAAAATCCGTTCATAACCAGACGTTGAAATTACATTTATTAAATAAGGATTTAGAGAAACAACGGCAAAACATCGCTAATGGTAAAGCGTTCAAAGAACAAATCTTAAACAATATCAATACTGGCATCATAACATTCGATCTCGATTTCATGATTACCAGCTGCAATGCAAAGGCATCGGACATTCTAAACATTTCCAAGGAAATGATTCTGAATTTTTCGAATCATTCGCAATTAATGGGAAATTTCGAAGCTTCCCATCAAGAACAAAATAAGAAAAATCGTACGGGTTCTTTTCGGATCTTGGTAATAAACGAAGAAAATGAACAGAAGGTCATTTCATATTCGATGCATAAGATGTTCAATTCTGAAGAAATACAAACTGGATACTTACTTTCCATGAATGATGAGACGGAAAAGAAAACATTGGAGAAAAAATTGGTCACACAAGAAAAACTGCACGCTCTTGGCCAACTAGTTGCAGGTGTCGCACATGAAATCAGGAATCCTTTAACATCGATTAAAGCATTCATTGATTTACTACCGAGTAAATATGATAATCCTCAATTCCGACAAGTTCTAATGGAACACTTGCCTACTGAAGTAAACCGGCTGAATGCGATTGTTACCGATTTAATTGAATATGCTCGTCCGCGACCGCCAAATATTACCAATTGCCACGCTAATGACCTTATATCATTACTTGCTTTTCATAAGGTGACAATGGAAAAAAAACAAATAAATTTCGAGCAAACGATTGAGGAGGACCTTATTTTTTATATAGATTTACAACAAATTCAACAGGTACTTCTTAACTTGGTGTTGAATTCGATTCATGCCGTTGAAGAAACAAAGGAAAAGACCATTAAAATCACCATTGATAAAGAAAACGAAAAAACAGGGCGGATTGCCATATCCGATACAGGAAAGGGGATGAAACAGGAGGAACTGAACCATATTTTCGAGCCTTTTTTCACAAATAAAGAAAAGGGTGTCGGTTTGGGACTTACGTTATCGTATAGGTTAATTAAAGAAAATAACGGAGATATCCATGTGAAAAGTTATCCTAATTCAGGAACGAAATTCACGATTTTACTACCTTTATATATCGAATAAAAGCCTGGAATGAGGAGGAGTAATATGAAAATGCATGTATTGGTGATTGACGATGAACCTGCTATTTGCACCGCTCTTAGCTTTGCATTGGAAGATTCTTATCAAGTCGTGACAACTACGGACCCGGATGAGGGTCTTCGGAAGATCGACAATCAGCCTTTTGATATTGTGTTACTTGATTTGAGAATAGGAAATAAAAGTGGACTTGATGTCCTACAGAAAATTAAACAAATAGCACCTAATGTAACAGTCATCATGATGACTGCCTATTCATCTATTGAAACTTCCATCGATGCCATAAAAAAAGGGGCCTACTACTATATTGAAAAGCCCATTAATATAGAAGAACTTTCTTTGCTCTTGATGAGGGCAGCCGAATTCAAACAGATGTCCAATCAATTGGAGACATTACACGAAGAATTAGAGATGCAAAAGGGATTTGGGAACTTCCTTGGTAATAGCAAAGCGATGCAGCGTATTTTTTCAATGATCGAAAGAGTGAAAGATATTGATTCAAGTGTTCTTATCACAGGTGAAAGTGGAACTGGAAAAGAGCTTGTAGCCCGAAACATCCATACTCTGGGAAGAAGGAAAAACAAACCCATGCAGATTGTCAATTGTGCTGCAATTCCTGAGATGCTGCTGGAATCTGAATTGTTCGGTTATGAAAAAGGCGCTTTTTCCGGTGCAACTCAGAGGAAGGAAGGGAAATTCGTTGCTGCTAATGAAGGCATCCTTTTTCTGGATGAGATTAGTGAAATGCCCCTTCCTCTTCAAGTCAAATTATTACGGGTGTTGCAGGAACGAGAGGTGACGCCTCTAGGTTCCAATACAAAAATATCCCTGGATGTCCGTATTATAAGTGCAGCCAATAAAAACCTGGAGCAAATGGTAATGGAAGGTAAATTTAGGGAGGATTTGTATTTCAGGTTAAATGTCATTCCCATTTCGATGCCGCCGTTAAGGGATAGAAAAGAAGATTTACCCATCCTTATGGATTATTTTATAAAAAAGCACTCTACCGATATGAACCGGGAAGACAAGGCTTTCTCGGCAACCGCACGTCGGATTTTGCTGGATTATCATTACCCAGGGAATGTCCGTGAGCTTGGTAATATTATAGAATATGCTGTTGCCCTATCAAACTCGAAAAGAATGGAAGATACCGACTTGCCACAATATGTTCAAGAACAGAAGTTCATTCTCCAGCCGAATGGCATTGACGATGATTTTAACAGTTTCAGAATCCCGATTGGCATATCCATGAAAGAAATAGAGGAAAAAGTCATAACGGCCACTCTTCAATATTGTAAAAACCATCGACAAAAAACAGCCCAAATCCTAAAGATTTCTGAAAGAAGCCTTCGTGATAAAATCAAGCTCATTTCAAAAGAAGAATAAAAGGCTAATAGTCTAAACCGGCATTTTTTTCTGGGTACCCGGCAAAAAATGCCGGTTTATGATGGTGAATCATGCTCTAAATCGGCAAATTTTGCGTTTTAGAGCAATTAATCGACTTGGCATAGTACTTGCATCTATATTCATTAAGAAAGGAGGGCCACTATGAAAAATGGAGCACTCTTTATAAAAGTCGCTGTGTTATTTTGTTTCATGGCAGGATGTTCTTTTATGAATGAGCAGCAGGAAATTTCAAAACCTGCTACCTTGATCCAGAGGCAATTAGTTTCTGAAGGACAGGATTTAAAAAATAGGCTCCTAATCATTGCAACCGGAGATATGTCAGGGGTTTATTATTCATTAGGACAAAGATTGTCAAACATGTTTGAAAAATATAATGGAGCTGTGTCAGGAACCCAGGTAACCCATGCTTCCATCGAAAATACTGAATTGGTTAGCCGTCATCGCGCAGAAATTGGTTTTACCTCAGTAGATGTACTTGATTTGCCTGAAACGGATAAATCCAAGTTAAGAGCTTTAACGGCCCTATATTCCAACTATGTTCAAATTGTTACAACGAAACAAAATGATATTGATTCCTTGGAAGATTTAGTTGGTAAACGCATTAGTGTTGGTACGACCGGAAGCGGTACAAGGCTTATGGCAGAACGAATCCTATTAGAAACGGATTTACCGCTTGATCAATTGAATTTATCCTATCTATCTTTTTCTCAATCTGCGGAAGCCTTGCAAAATGGTACCATTGATGCCGCTTTCTTTTCTTCGGGAATTCCGAATAATGAAATCGCTTTCATATCCAGGCAAACGGAACTCTCCTTCATTCCAATTCCGGAAGATATTATTGAACACCTTCAGGAACAATATGGTGTTTATACTGCCAATGAAATTCCTAGTGATACATATAAGGGAATGAAAAAAAGTGTCCAAACGATTTCTATTAAAAATGTTTTGGTAACCTATGATGAAATGTCTGACCAGCATGCTTACAATCTGGTGAAAACACTATATGAACATCTGCCTGAGCTGCAGCATACACATCCGGCCGCTTCTGATATTTCAATAGAGGAAGCAACCAAACAAGTTCCACTCGATTTTCATTCAGGAGCCATGAAATATTTTAGCGAACAAGGAATTATTGAAAATCAATGAAAAATGGGAGGTAATGAATATGAAGAAAATATTAAGTCTTTTATTGATAATCGCATTGATCGCTCTTGCAGGGTGTGGTAATCCAACTCCGCAAAAGCCAGGAGAATCGGTACAAACGGGTGCAGGTAAAAATGGAGAGAAAAAAATAACGATAGCAGGGAATGGCGGAGTCATCGAAAGTGCCATCCGAGATGTGATCGCTCCAAAGTTCAAAGAAAAAACGGGAATCACCGTAAATTACATTTCCGGTTTATCTGGTGAAATCCTTTCTAAAGTGGAATTACAGAAGAACGCTCCGCAAATAGATGTTGCCCTGTTTGTACCGGTTGATGTAATTCGCGCTAAGGAGAAGGAACTGATCGTACCAATTAATGAGTCCAATGTTCCCAATATGAAATCGGTGGATCCACGTTTCATTCCGGTTGAAAAGGCGGCCGCGCCAGCATTCGGTTTAGTCATTGCACCAGCTTATAATACGGAAACCTTTAAAAAGAAAGGGTTAAAATCAATTGAATCATGGAATGATCTTGTCTCACCTGATTACGAGGGTAAAACGGCATTTTCAGATATTACGAATGACTGGGGTTTCAATACACTTAATGGACTGGCGATGTCAAACGGCGGCAGTACGGAAGACATGGAACCAGGTCTTGAAAAGGCAAAAGATCTTGCAGCGTATTCCAATACATTTTATAAAAACTCAACGCAAATGATGCCAGCCATACAACAGGGAGCTGCTGACGTAACGGTCATGGGAAGTTATTCCATAGGTGAACTAGCCGTTTCAGGTATTCCCATCAAGATGGCCGTGCCTAAAGAAGGTGTACCGCTTCAAGCTTTCAGCGCTGGTCTAGTGAAAAATACGCCTAATAGCAAAGAAGCCCTTGAATTCATCAACTATGTAATCAGTGAAGAAGCGCAAGCATTAATTTCCGAAAAAGGATTTTATCCGACGGTAGAAGGCATGAAAATTCCAGAGAAGTTCGAAGAGTCAATCGGACTTAAAGAAAGTGATAAAACATTCAAACCAGATTTCGCCAAGTTTGCCGAAATCCGTGCCGAGGTGTCAGATAGATGGGCGAAAGAGGTTACTCCTGAATTAGGCAAAAAACTCAAATAAAAAGGAGCGTGTTGATTACATGGAAGTATTAAAAAACGATATGGAAATCAATGGGCAGCACCTGAAGGCAGTTCTGGGGGTTGGGTCAAATAAAAATGATGTAGAGATAAAAGGCGCTTTTAAACAATTTGGAGCGAATGTTGTCCTTAATGGTATCGATCTGGAGGTGAAACAAGGAGAGTTACTCACTCTTCTTGGGCCTTCGGGGTGCGGAAAATCCACGACCTTGAACCTCATTGCGGGGTTCCTTGATGCAGATCGGGGTGAGGTCCATATTAAGGGCAATAATGTTACGAAGGTTCCGCCTTATAAACGAGATTTAGGAATGGTTTTTCAAACTTATTCGCTTTTTCCTCATATGACAGTCTATGAAAATCTCAGTTTTGGCTTGAAATTACGCAAGGTCGGTAAAGCTGAGCAAAAAAAGAAGATAAGTAAAGCGCTTGAATTAGTGAAAATGTCAGGATTGGAAAATCGTTATCCAAGGGAATTATCAGGAGGTCAGCGTCAGCGTGTTGCGATTTCCAGGGCACTTGTAGTGGAACCGGAGCTCCTTTTGCTTGACGAACCGCTTTCAAACCTTGATGCAAAGTTGCGCCATGAACTAAGGGCCGAAATAAAGCGTTTACAAAAGGAAATTGGCGTAACGACCATTTTTGTGACCCATGATCAAGAAGAAGCTCTTTCCATGTCAGATCGAGTCGTGGTCATGAATGCAGGGAAAATTGAACAAATCAGTACCCCAACTGAGATTTACAATCATCCCAAGACAGAATTCGTCTTTCAATTCATCGGAAAATCGAATTGTTTTGAAGGGAAAGTGTCTGCCGTGGACAAGCGGAAAGTATCAGTCAAGATCGGTTCTGATATTACTCATGTCGACGCAGATAATATCATGGGAAATGATAGTGATTTGAAAACCGGAGATGAGGTGAAGATTTATATTAGACCAGAAAAACTGCGCATCCTTTCTATTGATGAAACTTCCTTATCTCCTTTGGATTACCATCGTGCCAGGATTAGCCAAATTAACTATCTTGGTACCTCATGGGAAATCAATGTTCTATTACAGGGGAAAAGTATTCAAGTATTGACTTCTGCTTTCGATTCATCATGGCAAAATGGAAGTGAGGTGTTGATTGGATGGAGCCCATCAGAAGTTATGCTAGTCAAGAAATAGAACAGGAAACGAATCCTATTGAGCCGCAAAAGGAACCTAAATTCAAGAAAAGGAAAGTCTGGCTGCCTGGATTACTCCTTTTAACGCCGATTCTGCTATTCATATTTGGTTTCTTCGTCATACCGATGTTATACATTTTATATTTAAGCTTCATATCCACTGATAATCTTGGAGCTGCTGATGCAGTATATAGCCTAAAAAACTATACACAAATCTTTTCCGATAGCTATTATTTATCTTCTTTATGGCTGACTGTCAAAATCAGTTTATATTCGGTCCTGGTTGCTTTATTTCTTGGATATCCTGTAGCTTTGACGATGGCCAAAAGCTCGGCGCGGATCAGAGGGTATATCACGCTCTTGATCGTATCACCGCTTTTGGTAAGTATAGTCGTCCGTAATTTTGGCTGGTACCTCTTGCTATTGCCTAACGGAACGATTAATCAAACCTTGATGGCCCTTGGCATAATAGATGCACCATTGAAACTATTGTTTTCGGAAATCGGAGTTGTGATTGGCCTTTCCAATGCTTATCTTCCTTTCATGATCTTATCCATAGTTGCAAGTCTTTATAATATTGATCCTTCTCTGGATAAGGCAGGAGCGATACTTGGGGCAAGCCCATTCAGAAGGTTCTTTTCCATTACATTGCCGTTAAGTATTCCTGGTATCGTATCTGGCTGCATTCTCGTATTCAGTTTGTCAATGAGTGCTTATGTTACGCCTGCATTAATGGGGGGAGCCAATGTGCCCGTGATGCCTGTTGTCATCTATGATCAAATAAATAATTTGCTACATTGGACATTCGGATCTGCTCTTTCTTATATTCTATTAGCAACCACTGTCATATCAGTAACTGTCTTTACCAGAGCGTTTGAAAAAGGGAAATTCAAGGAGGTATTCCGATGATGAAAACGATTGGAGGCCTTCGGATTGCCGTAGCCGTGTTGGCTATTATCTATATCTTGATACCGCTCATTGTCGTTATTCCCGCTTCTTTTACAAGTGCCAATTATCCAAGTTTTCCGGCTGAAGGCTTCTCGCTGAAATGGTATGCCAAGATCTTGGAGCGACCTGAATTTTTGGAAGCATTTTTGAATAGTGCGAAGTTCGCAGCATTAGCTGCCCTTTTCTCCGTCATATTCGGAACTTTGGGAGCCCTTGGCATCGCAAAGTATGATATACCAGGAAAATCGTATATTACGGCCCTTTTAACTTCTCCATTAAGTGTGCCGCAATTAGTCTTAGGGATTGCACTTTTAATGTACTTTACACCAATGATGCTTGCCGGTACATCTACAGGATTTTTAATTGCCCATATCGTCATTTGCATACCATATGTTATGCGGCTCGTATTAACCGGTTTAAGTGGATTTGATTATAATCTCGAACGGGCCGCGGCCATACTTGGAGCGAATCCACTAACAGTATTCATGAAAGTGACACTGCCGCTAATTGGATCCGCGGCCATCTCAGGAGGATTATTCGCATTTTTGACATCATTTGATAATGTAACGGTCTCGCTCTTTATGGTATCACCTGAGATGAGAACGCTGCCGATCGAGATTTTCTCGCAAATGCAGGATGCCTACAATCCAATCGTTGCATCCGTGTCAAGCGTGGTTATTTTCATATCAGTCCTTCTAATCGTCATACTTGAAAAAATTCAGGGTGTTGGAAAAGTTTTTGGTGGTTTCCATCATACAAACGGTTAATAAGGATTTTAGTGATGTGACAATCGATCCTGCTGACCAAGTTCGGATTTTATCCAGAAAAAAATCAGCTAAACGTTCCATTCAAATGATCCAAGCACCTTTTAGCAGCCAAAAGTGGTGCCGTTAGGATAGGGACAGAAGGGTTAACTTGCTTTGCGACATGCTCCATACTATATTGTGAAAGCAAAATCACTTCTGTCTTTCCATCCAATTGTTCCACCATCTTTTTTACTCGATCGTCATGTTCCTTTCTTTTTCCTTGAGATAATAAATGGATGACCCCTGAATCTACCAATGATTCGATCAAACAGTCCGGATTCTTATTCAATAAATAATTTTGAAGGGCGACGGGCGTTTCTTTTACGGTTGAAACCAGGCCGATGCTAGTATATCGAAGTGCTTCATCAAGCATGGCCTCATCTGAACGAAATAACTTTACAGAATAAAGAGGTTGTAAAATTGAAGTGATGTCATTAAAAGCAGAGCAAGTAAGTTGGATGCATGAAACGCCAGAATCATAGGCTAAACTCACTAATGATGAAAAGCGGCGGATGATTTCCGGAGTTAACTTGCCGCTCTTTTCCATCAAGGCGAGAAGGCCCGTGTCCATGAAATGAAGGAGTTCAATGTTCGGAGCAACTGTCTGAAATGCCATTTCAATTGGCTTTAGTGCAGTGGTGGTTGCGTGAATAAGTGCTATTTTCAATAAAAACCCTCCTTTTTTATTTCATTATATCTAGCAGGATAATAGAATACCATTATATTACACAAAAGAAAGGAAGTGAGAATTATGGAGAAAGAAGCCCTGGACGATCTTAGTCAGGTAATTCCAAGTGATAGAATGTACCTTGATTTGGCAGAAAGGTATTGTTATAGCTATGACGCTTCTTTTGGGGAATATTTACCTGAAATCGTTATACAGCCAAAAAACGCGGAGGAAATCAGTGAGGTGGTTAAATTGGCTAATACTCACAAAATACCTGTTTACCCTAGAGGATCCGGAACTTCGCTAAGTGGCGGCCCTTTACCTGTTAAAGGGGGGATGGTTCTTGATATGACCCTTTTACGGGATAAATTGATCATTGATCGGGAAAATATGCTTGCCATTGTCTCTCCAGGTGTGATAACGGCAAATATCCATAAAAAAGCTGAAGAAGCCGGCTTGTTCTATCCGCCTGATCCAAGCAGTTCCAATGTTGCCACAATTGGCGGAAATCTATTGGAAAACTCCAGCGGGCCAAAGGGATTGAAATACGGAACGACAAAAGAATATGTGATAGGTCTGGAGGTGGTCACACCTACGGGAGAAATCATCCGCACTGGCGGAAAGACTGTAAAGAATGTAACAGGGTATGATTTGACACGATTGATCGTAGGATCGGAAGGTACCTTGGGCATCGTTACAGAGGCAATCATTCGCTTAATTCCAAAACCGCAATCAAAACATACATTTGTCGCCCACTTCAATCATTTGATCGACTCCGGTCATGCCATTACCAGCATTTTATCGTCAGGAATCCTACCATCAGCCATGGAGTTAATGGATAATGCGTGTATCCGTGCTGTTGAAAGTTATCGTCCTTCTGGATTGCCTCTTCAAGCAGAGGCCATTCTGATCATTGAAATAGATGGGCACCCTTTGGCGATTGAGGAGGAAATCAATAAGTGCGCCGATTTATGCCGGGCTGAGGGTGCTTCCTACGTCAAGATTGCGGAGACAGAGGAAGAACGCCAAACGATTTGGAGTGCGCGTAAATCGGTTTCCCCGGCCATTACACAAATGGGACCTACAAAGATTTCTGAAGACGCAACTGTTCCGCGCAGTCAAATTCCGGCGATGATGGAGAGATTAAACCAAATCCGGGAAAAATACGGATTGAACTTGGTTGTATTTGGTCATGCCGGCGATGGCAATTTACATCCGAACATCATTACTGATAAACGAAATATAACGGAAATGAAAAAAGTGGAGCTTGCAGTCAGTGAAATTTTTGAAGCGGCAATAGAACTAGGGGGAACTCTTTCCGGAGAACATGGAATCGGTACATTAAAGTCACCATATATGGAAATGGAATTAGGTATAACAGGGGTGAATATGATGAAAAAAATTAAAAAAGCATGGGATCCCAATAATATCATGAATCCAGGAAAGGTTTTTCCTGATAAGGGCCAGACAAGGGTCGTGTTGGTTACATGAATCTACCTGTTAAATCCAACGAGACAAATGAAGCGGTCCAAAATTTATATTCAGATGCCTATGATTGGACAAACCAATGCGTAAAATGCGGTTATTGTTTACCAGCATGTCCTACATATGAATCAATGGGTGTAGAGTCCGCTTCTCCACGCGGCCGAATCAATCTAGTGAAACTGGCAGCCGAAGGGAAAATAGATTTCCAAAAAGATTTAGCTGAACCGATCGACCTATGCTTGGGCTGTCGTGCTTGTGAAACCGCATGTCCAGTCGGTGTGCCATACGGACATATACTGGAAGCGGCAAAAGAAGCGATTGAAGCCTCCCCACCAGCGAACAAAAAAAATAAAATGACGAAAATCAAAAAACTGGCATTGGTTCATCTTTTTCCATATCCAAAACGAATGAATAGGATTGGGAGTGCAGTCCACCTTTATCAAAAAACGGGGCTATCCAAACTTATCCGTTCATCGAATGTACTGCAAAAGGTTTCCCCTGCCCTTGCACATTTAGAACAAGCACTTCCTCCTATCGAGTCGTCCTCCAAACGAATCCGGACAGGAACGATAATACCGGCAAAAGGGGAAACGAAATTAAGAGTGGCATTTTTTGCTGGGTGCATCATGGAATCCATGATGTCTCGAATCAACCGTCTTTCCATCGAGCTGCTCACCATTGTGGGCTGTGAGGTCATTCTCCCTGAAAATCAGAATTGCTGTGGTGCACTGCATTCCCATCAAGGCGAAATAAAACAAGCAAAAGCATTGGCGAAGAGGAATATCCAAGCCTTCATGCAATCAGATGCTGATGTAATTGTAAATAACGCAGGAGGCTGCGGTGCTTCGCTTCTTGAATATGGACACCTATTGGCTGATGATCACGAATGGGCTGGGGCGGCAAGGGCATTCTCGGAAAAATCAAAAGATATCAGTCAAATTCTTCATCAATTGGAGCCACTTCCCTTTACTGAAGAATGGCAAGGCATCGTTTCCTATCAAGATTCATGTCATTTACGCAATGTTCAAAAGGTCCAAAAGGAACCTCGTTTATTATTGCAATCCATACCAGGTGTTTCTTATGTGGAAATGGAAGGGTTTGACCGTTGCTGTGCATCTGGAGGCGTTTACAATCTTCTTCACTTTAATGAATCCATGAAGATACTGGATGAAAAAATGAAGAACCTAAAAGATACAAAAGCCACTGCAGTAGTGACCGTTAACCCTGGCTGCCAAATGCAAATGAGCATTGGCATTCAAAGGGAGGGAGCAGCAAACCAAATCAAAAGTATGCATCTTGTTGAAATACTTGCCAAGGCTTGCGGCTTGGATTGACCAAAGAGAAACTGAAACTTTATAGAATATTAAACGTCAGTATTTCCTGATTCATTGGGAATTACTGATGTTTTAATTTTTCTCCATTAACGATGAAGGCGAAAATATCTTTGTAGATTAATGATACAGAGGATAATCTGCGGATGAAAATAGCGATTTATGTTAATTAAATTGAAAATACAGCGGATCGGTAAGAAATTTAACTATATTAAGATATGGAAAAGGGTATAATAAGTAATGTAATAAACCATTCTTGGTAATGGATTATTGTAGTATCGGATTTACATTTTTCTATATCCCGATATTTACATAAAGACAGAAGGAGAAATGATTCATTTGAATAACAAAGAAATAAAAGGTATCGAGTTACCTGCCAACTATGAGGAATTAAAAAAATCTGCCAATCGCAAATCTAATTGGAGAGAACGTTTAGATGCGATCGAAGAGTTAGGTCAGTCAAAAAATAATCAAGTAATCGATATTCTCAAACATATCATGAATAGTGATTCTGTATATAAAGTTCAAGAGTCCGCATACCGTCAACTGAAAAGATTAGGCGAAAATGTTCAATTGCCACCAAGGAAAAAGGGCGAATTGGTTAAAGGATTAACCAAAATCTTAGTTAGGATCAAGAAGAGTTTACCAGAAAATCACTCATATGCTGAATTCAAAGAGAAACTTCAGAAAATGAGAATGGATATATATGACACCTATGAGGGTGAAAAAGGGGCAGACTTTGATAAGTGGCTTGAAAATACTTGGTCTGCTTTATCGAAAAGATAAAATTTATTCAAAAGGAAAACAAATAAGATTGGATGAAGGAGCAAAATTTTTGCTCCTTTTTGTTTACCAATAAAATAGGTATACACTTATATCCCTCCCCTTTAATTTAAACATCGAATGATACACTCTCTACATACAAAGATTAAATGACTGTGAGTCTTTAAAGCATAAATCAGGAAAAACCACATTTCCCATGTGCTCAGCCCGCGCTAGAATAATTCTATTCTATTTATTCCCTATATAAACACATTTTTTTTATAAATCAACATAATGTTATTAATAGAATGAAGGAACTCATAGGAGACCAGGAGGAAGACAATTGAATCAAATGTATACGATCCTTGAAGAAGTTCAATCGACCTCTATGGAGTGTGTATTGGCTACCATCATTCATGTGGAAGGTTCAGCATACTTGCGTGAAGGTACCTCCATGCTTATAAAAAAAGATGGTTCATCTCTAGGCATAATTAGTGTTGGGTGTATCGAGGAAGACCTTATTCTTCATTCTTGCAGAGTGTTCGAAAGGAAAAATACAGAGACCTTTGTATATCACATGGAAAGTGATGAAGATCTAGAATGGGGTATTGGAACAGGTTGTAACGGCACTATATATATATTACTGGAGTATGTGGACCATAAATTAAAAGAACATCTTTCATATGTCTTGGCTTCCATTAAAGAAGCTAAGGTAATCGTTCATCAAATTGAGCTAGATGATGATTGGAACTTATTGGGGTATTCTTTCCGACCAGAGAATGAGAATCACAATGCACCCAAAGATAATGATGTTAGCTTTATTTATATGCAAAAGATTTTACCTAAACCCCGTTTAATCATTTTTGGAGCTGGATGTGATGTATATCCAGTTGTCACAATGGCTACCTCAATAGGGTTTTTAGTTACTGTTTGCGATTGGAGGTCCGAGCTTTGTAACGAAAATAATATACCCGACGCAGTTAGCCATATTGTAGGATTCCCAACTGAAATTATGGAACAATTATCTTTTAAAAAAGATGATTATGTTATCATCATGACTCATAACTTTCAGAGAGATAAAGAAATACTTTCACTAATGATGAATCAGTCATTATCCTATTTAGGCATTTTAGGTTCCAAAAAACGTACAGCCAGTTTATTTGACAAGAAAATCCCTAATAATATACACTCACCTATCGGTTTATCAATTGGAGCTAACGGCCCATTCGAGATTGCTGTTAGCATTATAGCTGAATTAATTCAGCATAAAATTATGAAGGAACATCCGGAATGAAAATAACTGGGGTATACTTGGCCGCTGGAAATAGTTATCGAATGGGTACAAATAAATTAACATTGCCATTAGGAAATAAAGAAATGGGAAGATGGGGATTAGAAAAAGCGGTTCTATCTGAACTTAACGATATTATCATAATTTCAAATCATTTAAACCACCTGGATTTATCAGGTTTTTGTTCTGAAAAAATAATTACGGTCGAAACTAAAGAACCTGGAGCAGGTCAATCCCATTCACTCCAAACAGGTATACGATCAGCAAACAACATACATTCGGACGCCGTAATAATTTTACTTGCTGATCAGCCCTTTATAACAACAAATATGATAAACAAACTCATCGAAATATACAAAGGAAACCCTAATTACTCCTTTGTTGCCTCTAGTTTTCATGGTTGTATACGACCTCCCATACTTATTGACAAAGACCTCTTTTCCGACATTCACCTTTTACGAGGAGACCGAGGAGCCAGACAGATTCTAATGGCGAAGAAAGAACAGGGGGTACTTGTTCCTTTTTATGAGGAAAAATGGTTTGTTGATATTGATAATATGAAAGAATACCTTTTTTGGAAAAGCAAAATAGATAACAATTAAATAAGAATAATAATGAAAATGAGGAGACTATATGGATATTATCGGAAAAGGGGTAACTCGAAAAGATGCCTGGGAAAAGGTGACTGGGCAGGCGATTTACACAGGAGACCGCGAAGAAGTAAAAACACTTCATGTTAAAAAGGTAATTAGTCCTTATGCACATGCCCTTATTAAAAATATTAATCTAACCAAAGCTGAAAAAGTTCCAGGCGTTCGCGCAATCATAACAGGTGGGAATTTACCACTAACAGGAGAAGAAATCAGGGATCGGTACCCCATAGCTCTAGATAAAGTCCGCTATCATGGAGAAGTAGTAGCACTTGTTGTTGCTGATACAATGAAACAAGCAAAGATTGCAGCTGACAATATTCAAGTTATCTATGAACCTTTAGCCGTTGTCAATTCACCAGCAGAAGCCTTAAATCCCAATTCCCCTCTACTCCACCCAGATTTAGATACCTATAAAAAAATATCCGAGGTATTTCCCGAGCCAGGCACAAATATAGCAAACCGAACTAAAATCAGAAAAGGTGATAGAAAAACAGGTTGGCAAGAGAGCGAAATCATTATTGAGGAAAAGTTTTCTTTTTCGCCCTCCGACCATGTAGCCATGGAAACAAGATGTTCTTTAGCGGAAATTCACTCAGATGATAAGGTCATTATCACTTCTTCTTCTCAAGCTCCCTTCATGATCAAGCGTTTGATAAGTGATTACTTTGATGTTGAAATTGGAAACGTCATAGTAAACACTCCACTTGTTGGAGGGGCATTCGGTGGTAAAGCCTCGGTCCAACTTGAACTATTAGCTTATATCGCGTCAAAGGCCGTTAATGGCAGGCTAGTAAAAGTTGAAAATAGTCGTGAAGAGGATATTTTGACATCACCATGTCATATTGGATTAGATGCTACAATTAAATTAGGTTGTACAAAATCTGGTTTGCTAAAGATCGCAGAGCTGACGTATTTATGGGACGGGGGAGCATATGCCGACAAAGCTACAGATCTAAGCCGTGCTGGAGCTGTAGATTGTACCGGACCTTACAATATAGAAAATATTTGGTGCGACTCTCTCTGTATGTATACAAATCATCCATATGCCTCGCCTTATCGAGGTTTCGCCCATACAGAAGTTCTGTTTGCTTTTGAGCGGGCCATGGATTCTCTTTCAAAAAAGCTTGGAATGGATCCACTTGAACTTCGTGAAATGAATGCGATACTCCCAGGGAACTCCACCCCAACACAAGTTAAATTGAATTCGAGCACGGTAGGTAATCTTCCTAAATGCATACAGGTGCTTAAGAAAAAAATGAATTGGGAAGAGGGCCAGTTAGTAAAAATAAACGACAAGATAATAAGGGCAAAAGGGATCGCTTGTTTATGGAAAACTTCAACGATCGATACCAACGCTGGATCTGGTGTCATATTAACCTTTAACCCTGATGGCAGTGTAAACCTTATTTCAGGAGTAGTAGAAATCGGTACAGGAACGAAAACGATATTAGCACAGATTGTATCAGATAAATTAAAGGTCTCCATTGATCGCGTAAACGTTCAGATGAAGGTAAACACACAAAATACTCCAGAACATTGGAAAACGGTAGCAAGCCGTGGAACATTAATGGCAGGAAGGGCTGCGATTCAAGCTGCGGAAGATGCTCTTTTGCAAATAAAGAAACTTGCTTCTTGTGTATTACGAGCTCCAATTGAAGATATCGTCCTTGGCAAGGAAAGGGTCTTTATGAGAGGGGAACCGAATATAGAAATTCCTTTCAAACGGCTAGTGTATGGGTATACATATCCTGACGGAAGTACGATTGGAGGACAAATCATCGGTAGAGGACAATATACCATTCCACATATAACAAATTTAGATCCCGATACAGGTGCTGGCAGACCAGGTCCTGAATGGACTGTTGGCGCACAAGGGGTAGAAGTAGAGTATGACATAAATGAATATACTTACAGGATAGTAAGGGCAATATCTGTCATTGATGCAGGAAAGGTTTTGAATCAAAAAACTGCAGAAGGACAAATAATGGGTGCAATGAGCATGGGCATAGCATTCGGCGGGCGTGAAACATTCTATTTCGATCACCTTGGCAGAGTATTAAACCCTCAACTCAGAACCTATAGACCCTTAAGATATGGAGAAAACCCTGAATATATTTGTGAATTTGTAGAAACACCACATTTAGAAGCCCCATATGGCGCAAGGGGCCTTGGAGAACATGGGCTTCTAGGTATGCCAGCTGCTTTAGGTAATAGTTTATCTTTGGCTGCGGGGATTCCTTTGAACCAGTTGCCATTACTTCCTGAACTCATTTGGAGGGGGAAGAGAGGGAGAAGAGATTAATGTTACCTTATAATTTTGATTATTATAAAGTTCAATCGATAAAAGAAGCGATTGAACTTTATCAACTATTAAAATTACAAGAAAAAAAACCTATGTATTATGGTGGAGGGACTGAAATTTTAACATTAGGACGTTTAAATTTTATATACACCGATGCGATTATTGATTTGAAAGGGATTCCCGAATGCAATGCATTCGGGTTTCAACACCAAGAACTGATCATTGGCTCAACATTGAGTTTACGTGCAATCGAAGAAAATAAGCTATTTCCGCTATTATCGGATACTTCAAAAGAAGTTGCTGATTATACATCAAGAAATAAAATCACTATAGGTGGAAACATATGTGGTCAAATTTTTTATAGAGAGTCAGTTCTTCCATTTTTATTATCAGATAGTACTGTCATTATTGCCGGACCAAAAGGAACGAGGAAAGAATTTATTAATGAAGTTTTCCATAAAGAGCTACGACTTGACGAAGGGGAATTTCTCGTTCAAATTGTAACAGAAAAAGAATATCTGAAAGCTAAACACATTAGTGTAAAGAAGAGGCAGCAATGGAAAACGGGATATCCGCTTTTAACAGTTGCCTCATTAAAAAAAGAAGGATTTATTCGATTTGCATTCAGCGGGGTTTGTCCATATCCTTTTCGGTCAATTCAAATGGAAAACAAACTAAATGATAAGAGTTTATCTTTTAAAGATCGAATTTTAACCTCCTTTGAGTATTTACCAACTCCGGTTTTAAACGATATAGAAGGATCCAATGAATATAGATTATTTGTTTTAGAAAATACCCTTTCATACATTTTGTCATATATAGGTGGTGAGGAACATGAATAGCCATTCGGCGGATCGTAAAGTTACCATTCAATTAGAAATAAATAAAGAACAGTATGAGAGGGATATATTGGCATCGGATATATTGCTAGATGTTCTCCGAGATAAAATTGGACTTACAGGAGCTAAACCTGGATGTTTAAATGGAGATTGCGGCGCTTGTACGGTGATAATGAATAAACAGCCAATGAAATCCTGTTTAATGTTAGCCATTGAAGCAATCGATTCAGAAATCCTTACAATTGAAGGCCTCAAGAATACCCCGATTCAGAGAGCCTTTGTGGAACATTTTGCTTTTCAATGTGGGTATTGTACATCAGGCTTTATAATGATTTGCCAGGCTTTACTCCTTAATGACAGGAACCCAAGTCCTGAAAAGATTGAAACATGGCTTTCTTCGAATATTTGTCGGTGTACCGGATATAAAGAAATTGAAAAAGCAATATATTCAGTAATAGAACTTTTAAATATAAAAAATCAAACAAATCAGTGACGTTTGCCCGTTTATATGAATAAAATGCCTACATGGGGAGTGGTGATATTGATTGAAACCTGTGTAGTTAATTCAGAAAAAAAAGTAATTCACTCCTTTCAGCGTAATCTCGAAATTACAACAGCCATCCTATTATTAACTGGACAAATCACAATCATTGGCGTTTTTGTAAGACCAGGCAGATTTAGTCTCTCATTAGGTGGGCCTCTTTTTGGAGGGCATCGTTTAGAAGGGAGGGACCACTCGCAAGCGGGAAATCTTTTTATCGATATATTGGACATCATTATTGCTATATTATTAATCAATGATGCCATACATGTGACAGGAATCTTTATTTCGTCTGGTGATTTCACAATTAATGTTTCCGGTCCTATTTTTGGTTATCCTGAAGTTGTTCCGGCATTGCCAATTGAAGATTATAATTTTTTTAATACCATTGTAAAGAAGCATTATAATGTTCCATCAGAGTTATTAACTACATTAAAAGGGAATGAGTAAAAAATGTCACTAACAGATATTCCTACAATTAAAAGTTCGAGAAACAATGCTTTTCTAATAGCCATTCCCATTATCATCTTCATATTTTTCTTCACTCAGCAAAAGTCCACAGATGTCTAAAAACTTTGATACTTTTAGAGTAATAAAGGTTTTTATCATTTCAGAGGTGAGGCCTTTTTATAGCTTTACCTTTTTTTGTTGTGCTTTTTGATGTTATATAGGGTAGAGATGGAAGCAAATAAATTTCGGACAAAGAATTGAAGGAGTCCATATCCACGAAAAATCCATTTTGAATAAACTTTGGATAAAAACCTAAAAACACAAGCATTAAATAGCGAACTAACATAGAAATGAGAGAGGGAATTTGATAGTAATTCCATATAAACTCTCTATTAGTTTTATTTTAACAATCGTCTATTCCCGAAGAAATCCCCTTTCAAGCCAGGAACTATGACCTGGCTGAATGCAAAAAGGTTTCAAAATACTTTATTCAGGAGGTAGATAAAAGTGGAAAAGAAAAAAATGATAATAAATGGAAAGATCGTATCTTATATTGAGAAAGGCAACGTTAATGATCCCCCAGTTCTTTTATTGCATGGGGTACCTGAGTCCAGCCTTTTGTGGAGGGAAATGATTCCATGCATTGTGTCTTGTGGATTTAGAACCATTGCACCTGATCTCCCAGGATTCGGCCAAAGTGAACCGTTTGATGAATCCTCAACATGGGAAAGATATGAACAGTTTGTATCGGATTTTACAAAAGAACTTAATCTAGATAAATTCCACCTTATTGTACATGACTGGGGCGGACTTATTGGACTGAAATGGGCATGTGATCATCCAGAGAGAATACTAAGTCTCTTTGTTTCAAATACAACCATATCAGTAGATTATAAGTGGCACTCACTTGCTCAGATTTGGAGAACACCAAATGTCGGAGAGAAAATAATGAAGCGCATGTCAGATGATCCCCAAGCTCAAACTGAATTGAAGAAAACGATTCCGAACATAGTTGACGAAATTCTGGAAGATTTCTTTCATGTCTTTAGAACACCCGAATCTTGTAAAGTCATCTTAGATCTATACCGTTCTGGAAATATAGAAAAGGTAAAATCGTACAATCAAAAACTAAATCAGATCAAAATACCTGTCACAATAATTTGGGGAGAGATGGATCCTTATATACCGTTTGAATTTGCCTACAAGCTCCAGAAAGAAGGTTTACCACATGCACAGGTTCACATCATTCAAAATGCCGGGCATTTTATCCAAATCGAAGTGCCTGATAAAGTGAATTCTTATATAAAACAGCATTTTAAAAACGTGTAAACCTTTTATAAGGGGGAGAAGCGGATGAAACGTCAGCATTCCCCTTTTCGAACGTAACAATACTTTATGGATAATCTTATTATAAAATAGAGAAATAAAGTAGTGAGTCTTTCACATTAACGCTACGAGAAGTTAAGTATGGCCAATGCTAATATGTTGAGAGATAATAATAGAAAAAGGCTTTGTGCATTATCAGGAGCTGATTTGCAGCTCTTTTTCTTTTGCAACTATGGGGTAGAATGGTTTAAGAAAATTATTATACATAAATTATATAATTTGAGGAGAGAACAGATGAAGACTAATAATCTTGATTATATTGAACTTTGGAGACAATCCATGGTAGATCATTATGGTAAAGTCCCGAATCGACTTAAAGATGATGCAGCAGAAGAAGCTTTTTGGTCATCCATGGTTGAAAGGAAAAAACAACATAAAGCGGACCCTTATACTAAACAAGTGCACCAAGAGTTACTGCCATTATTAAATCGCGAAGACCATGTATTGGAAATCGGTCCTGGCTGGGGCAATTACACCTTTGATATTGCACAAGAGGTCAGGAAGCTAACTTGTATTGATAGTTCTAAAAGCATTATCAGTTTTTTGGCATCTCTGGCGAATGAAAAAGGTACCGAGAACATGGATTTGATTCATGATAAGTGGGAAAGTGAGACGAAAAGGGATAAATATGATGTAGTATTTGGTTTTAATTGTTATTACCGTATGATCGATATCGGTCACACCTTATTAAAAATGAATGAGTCAGCAACCCGTTTAGTGATAGTCGGTATGACGACAGGACCAGAAAAACCTCATTATATGGAATTGGAGAAACGAGGATATACAATCAATTTAAGAAAACGGGATTACATACACATCTTGAATGTATTGTATCAACTAGGAATACTGGCGGACTGCAAGATCGTGAAATTGAAAAGTAAAAAAATCTATTCCACATATGAAGAAATGATTCGTGATAATACGACAAAAATTCTCGATGAACAATTTTCCTATGATGAAGTAAAAACAATCCTTAATAAATATGTTGTGGAAAAAGAAGGAGTTTTTGAATACGAATATCCGTTTCATGCAGCTTTGATGTATTGGAATCCTAAGGAATTTTGAGTAATCCAGTATTATTGTTTTTTTCTCTTTTTGGGGACCTTCAGGAAAAAAGGTATTTTTTTGTTAATATTCGCAAAATATACTGAACATGCCCCAAAAAAAACCAAAGAAATTCGGAGAGTGATTGATAAATGAAAGAAATATCCGAAAAGAGATTTTGTGAAACATGTAAAAAGGAGACAGTGCACACAGTAAGGGAAGATGCATTAGAAATAGAATATTCATGTAATGAATGCAATCGGCACCAGGAGATTTACAAAACATTTTTTTAATACCATTCAATTAATTTGAAGGGAGTTTGAATCACTCATTGATCCAATAGGTTCTAAGACTTTGGAAACAAAACAAATTTAGAGGCATTCATTCCATATTACCGATATAAACGAAAAGCTTAGTTTATACAGGGAATCGTTGTAAAGCACAAGGTTTCAACGATTGATGGAAAAAGTGGAATAACATCCATAGAAAAGGAATGGATTTTCTATGGATGGGGTCACTTTATCATGCGAAATAAGCTTTGTGTATGTTTTATCTAAGGACCCAGTTTGATAATTACATTTAGACAATCTTTTTAAAAACTGTACATAAGTAAATTTTCTAAAATTCATTCCAACGGCATGCAATATGTGATATATTGCATACTACATATTAGTATTTTGAGGAGGAAATAGCCGTTGGTACATTCAGATTCAACTCAAAAAATTAAACGTACTTCTGTACGTGAAGAAGCGTACATAATCTTGCGGGATTGGATTGTCCAGGGAACACTTACGCCAGGTCAACAATTACGTGACAAAGAATTAGCCGAAAAATTAGGAGTAAGCCGTACTCCTATAAGAGAAGCACTATTAAGGCTCGAGGATGAGGGGTTTGTGGAGACCAAGCCGAGCCGTTCAACTATTGTTTCCCCTATTCGGTTCGATGGAGTATTAAATATATATTCTATTGTTTGGACACTGGAAAAGTTAGCTATGGAACAGGCTTTTGATATCTTAGAAGAAAAACACTTAATTGAGATGGAAGTCATCAATCAGGAAGTGAAAAAAGCAATTGTCGAAGGAAATCAATTAGCTGCCGTCCAGAAGGATAATGACTTTCACTCCATTTACATCAATCTTCCAGTAAATGATGAATTGAAGCGGATTCTATCTGGACTAAAACAAAAACTTATACGAATAGAACTGTATTATTTCAATCAGGTAATTGGTGTACATCTTTCCGGTAATGAGCATGATCGGATCATACAGGCATTAAGACAAAGAAATCTCTCGATGGCCCTTGAAATGATAGAAAAAAATTGGAAAGAAAGTTATTTTAGGATTCAAGCCCATATGGATCGTGTAAAAGGTGGGGAAGAAAAAAATGAGTAATGATACTTTAGTCGATGTATCACCTTCAAGAAATAAAGGGATCGCTCTAGTACTTACCGGCGCTGCATTATGGGGAGTATCAGGAACGGCAGCCCAATATCTATTTCAACGGCAAGGTTTCAGTCCTGAGTGGCTCACGGTGGTACGCTTATTGCTTTCAGGCGTAATCTTATTGGGGATTGCTTTTAAAAATGAAAGAAAACAGGTTTTTGGCATTTGGAAAACTAAAAAAGATGCGCTTCAAATTATCCTTTTTGCCATTCTGGGAATGCTCGCCGTTCAATACACATATTTTGCAGCAATTGAACATGGCAACGCAGCCACTGCCACTGTCCTTCAATACTTAGCGCCGGCCCTGATCACTTGTTATTTAGCCATTCGTTCCAAACGTTTTCCGACTATTACTGTGAGTGTAGCTGTGATCATAGCGATTTTAGGCACTTTTTTGCTTGTAACGGGGGGAAGCATACGTACACTTTCCATATCCGGGTGGGCAGTATTTTGGGGAGTAACATCAGCCTTTGCATTGGCTTTTTATACTTTGCAACCTTATGAACTCCTTTCAAGATGGGGTTCAATGATTGTTGTGGGATGGGGCATGTTGATTGGAGGCATTTGTTTTAGTATGGTCCATCCTCCTTGGGCATTTGAAGGCAATTGGACTTTACCTTCTTTTTCAGCGGTTTTGTTCATCATCATTTTCGGTACGATCATTGCCTTTTATTTTTATTTGGAAAGTACGAAATACATCACAGCCTCGGAGGTAAGTTTATTTGCTTCGGTTGAGCCATTATCCGCAACCTTTATATCCGTTATCTGGCTGAATGTAACATTCGGTTTTGCCGAGTGGCTTGGAACACTTTGCATTATAAGCACCATTACGATTTTATCGATAGCAAAAAGCAAGTAGTTCCAATTATCCACAACTAGAGTATAAATAAAATTAAACAATAAAACTAATAAACTACCATGTAATGTTCCCGGATACTAAAGTTGTGTGATAAATAATAAAGTCGCTAAAAAAACATAATGCTTGTTTAAAAATCGGGGTTTTATGCCCTCTTTTCCATATCATGTATAATAAACCATGGAATATTTCATACACATGCAGTATGGAGGAAGAAAAATGAAGATAATAGAGCTACCAATCGAATTTGAATTTAATAAACAACAAAATCACATTTATCCTAACTTAATTATAATGAATAATGCACTGACTTTGGTCGATACAGGGTATTCAAATTCCTTACCTTTAATTGAAAATGAAATTTTAAAAAATGGATATGAAGTGAAGAATTTAAAGAATATAATCATTACTCACTATGATGGTGATCATATAGACTCCCTATATGATTTTAAAGAAAAGTATACTTGGATTAACATTATAGCTAGTGAAAGTGAATCAAAATACATTAGTGGTGAAATGAAGTCAGAGAGATTGGTTCAAGCAGAAGAAATGCTAGAAAACATGCCAAATAAAGAAATTGAATTTGGTAAATGGTTTATACAGCAATTAAAGAATTTGAAGCATGTTTCGATTGATGAAAAGGTAAATGATGGTGATATGATTTTAGATAATAATTGTAGTGTAGTAGCAACACCAGGGCATATTTCATTGTATTTTCCAAGTTTAAAAAGTGTAATTACAGGTGATGCAGCTGTTAATGAAGGTCAAGAATTGATCATTGCTAATCAAAACTTTTGTTTAAATGTCGAGAAAGCCCAACAATCTTTGAGAAAGGTTATAAATCTTAAAGCTGAAACTTACTATTGTTATCATGGAGGGAAATTCACTTTATAAATTTGGGGGTTAATGTCGATTTGAAGCAAAGTTTAACCGTTTATTAAAAGATGGACCGGTATTATTTGCACTCCAATTTTTCATTATTAACTATCAGGAAAGTTGAAGTAGGGGTCCAAAAAAAGCGATATTTATTTAACATAAAAAGCGGGCGACAAAATAATATTAACAGTTCAATTAAAGGGCGCGATTCTTGAATAAAGTTATTTTCTTAATGAACGGGTGCAATAGTTGCCATGGCTTTTGATGATTTACCAATCTCCAATTTAGAAATTTTAAAAATGTGTTTCACTAAACAGAAGACCAGTCTGATGAACCGGACTGTTTTTTTTATAACAATACTTTTTATTTATATATGGAGTATCTTTTGAATAGGCTTTGTTAAACATTATTGTAGATTTTTAAATAGAATATACCACTAATTGTGGTCTTTATTGGGACTTAGGATTTACTCATACTTCACTTCTGTATTTTAGGATATCTTCCAGATTGACAGTCCAACCCCTTACATATTGCCTCTAAAGTCGAACATCTAATAGCGTTTGCCTTTCCATTTTTCAATATAGAAAGATTAGCCATTGTTATTCCAACCCTCTTCAAAACTTCTGTCACTTTTTTGTACTTTTAAACCAAACCCTTTATTTGATTAGCAGCTTCTTTATTTTTGTTAAAACTTAATCTACCTTTTATATTCAACTTTATGAAAACTAAAAATGAATTTTTTCGTGCATTTAACCAAAACATAAAATAGCTTAAACATACATTTTGCATATATTTCTTTAAAAGTTTCTTCTTCTTTTTTTATTATTTAAATACTGCTGATTATAAATGATCAGAAATGATTGTTTGAAATCACCTAAAAGGTGGAGTGAAAAAGGTGGAAAATCATATTACTTACCTTCTAGAACATTATGGGTACTTCGGAATAATATTTGCTTTAATCGGAGGTATTGTAGGACTTCCTATACCCGACGAGGTGCTTCTTACATATATTGGTTACACTGTGTATCAGAGTAAATTATCTTACTTAATTTCGATAGTAAGTGCCTTTGTAGGAGCAACAGGGGGGATTTCGCTTAGCTACTTCATTGGTAATAAATTTGGGTTGCCTTTGTTAGAAAAGTTTGGACCAAAAATTCACATTACCGAACAAAAAATTAATGCAACAAAGAAATTATTCAAGAAATACGGACCCTATTTTTTATTTTTTGGTTATTTTATTCCTGGGGTACGGCACCTTACAGCGTATATAGCAGCTGTCAATCGCTTCCCATTTAGAAAATTTGTTATTTACGCCTATACTGGTGCATTAATTTGGTGTTTTACTTTTATCACTCTAGGAAGAATATTAGGGGAAAATTGGACCAATGTTGAAAAATATTTATCAACATACAGGATTTATTTAATTACAAGTTTATTGGTCCTTTCAATATTAAGTTATTTTTTATGGAAGAGAAGAAATCGATTATGAAGGGGTATTTCATAAAAGTCGCTTCTTTTTTTAAAAAAATTCCGTTAAAAAATTTAACTTGTTTTTTATTACGAATCTTAAGGCAAGTGTGTTACTTGATGGCTTTTGTATTTACCAGGATAGTTTTTCCTCTAATATTTATGAATAGCGGAAGAATATATAGAAAATGCTACATAAATGCGGAGATTATTCGACGTCAGGGGGGACTTCCTTGTTCAATCAGATAGTTAAAGCTGTACCCAATTTATTTACGATTGGAAATTTATTGTGCGGTGTACTCTCAATTACTTATATGATGAGTGGCTTTTTGCAAGTAGCCTCCGTTTTTATTTTCTTTTCGGCTTTTTTAGATCTTCTTGATGGAAGGATTGCAAGAAAATTAAAAGTGAACAGTGAATTTGGCGTGGAATTGGATTCCTTGGCTGATATTATTAGTTTCGGAGTTGCTCCTGCAATTCTATTTCATTCGATAGCAGCACCATCAATTTTAACGTCTTTGGCATTTATCCTTTTCCCAACTATGGGAGCATTAAGATTAGCTAAGTTTAGTGTTAATCCAACCATTGGGTATTTTAAAGGATTGCCTATTCCAGCAGCTGGATTACCATTGGCTGGCATGGGATTCTTTTTATATAGCAATGCGTGGATTACCTTAATACTCGCGTTCTTAATGGTAAGTCCAATTAGGATTAAAAAACTATAATTTCGTTATCCTTTGTAAAAAAGCTAGTAACCTTTTTAGAAAAGGGTACAGCTTTTTTATTTTATCCATAAACCTTTTTGTTCCCTTAAAACAAGATTAGGATTTCATTAACATAGAAAATGATTTCATTTATTGTGCAATTTTTGTAATTAGATCTAAAGTTGAAGAAAAAATTCACTCAAAAGTTTCTTTTTAAAAAAATGGAGGCATTTATATGTCATACTTAATAACTGTATATGAACAGCACAGTTATCTAATATTATTCATTGGGGTTTTTCTAGAACTCATGGCTCTACCAATTTCAGGTGAATTTTTAATGAGCTACGCTGGGTATTTTGTTTTTCAGGGAACAATGAATTACCCTTTGGCACTCCTGACTGTCTTTGTTGCAGGAGGTGGGGGAATAACTGCAACCTATTGGATTGGTAGGGCAGGTGGGTATAAACTAATCGAAAAATATGGAAGGTATATCCATATGGGACCGGAAAGATATAAAAAAACCTCCGCTTGGTTTGAGCGTTCAGGCAGAAAATTATTGGTCTTTGCTTATTTCATTCCAGGAATTAGACATTTCAGTGGTTACATTTCAGGGATTTCTAGAATGCCGTTTCGAAAATTTATTATTCCAGCTTATATAGGTTCATTTTTATGGGGATTTTGTTTTATAACTCTAGGAAAAGTATTGGGACCCCGCTGGGAGGCCTTCCATCATTCAGCAAGTAAATATTTCATTATTTTTATTATTATTTTCGGGGTATTGTTAGTTGGGTATTTCACTTATCGGTTTTATAAAGTTCAAATTAAAAACTTATTTATTCATGTAATTAAATGGTTAACAAATCGACTAAAAACCATAAGAAAAACAGAGATCTTTCTTATTTTTCTCACTTTAGTTTTAATCGGTATGGTGACCTTGATGCTGGGGATGGCTCAAGACTATTTATATAATGAGTTTACTCAGTTTAATGAAATTGCTGTATATATAGTGGATTCTTCAATATATATGAGTTGGATGAAAGGGTTGTTAGTATTTCAATCCCCTTATGTACTTGGAGTAATTATTGGTGTAACGGTCATCCGCATTTGGAGGAAGAGAAGGAATAGGCTGCTTGAGTATCTTTTACTTATCGTTTCGATTTTAGGAGCTAGGCTGTTTCATGAATCAATTATGCAGACTTTTTCCTATCTCCAATCATTACGGTTCGTGGGGAAGTATCATTCCTCAAATTTTCCTGATATAAATGCCACTATTACAATAATCATTTATGGAACATGCTTATTTTTACTTATTCGTCATTCGAAAAAAAAATATACGTCCATATTCGTTCCATTAATTGGATTATTATTATTAGTGTGGTTAACAATTGCAAATATTGCATCGACCGAATTACTTCCAAGTGATATTTTGGGTGGATATGTATATGGCGGTGTCTGGATATCATTTATCTTCTTGTTGTTTGAAATGTTAAGACTTGTAATAGAAAAGTATTGAATTGAAAATACATATTCCTGTATTCGAGGATGAAATTCAGTATGAGGGTAATAAAGTCATAGTAGAACATAACGGTAAATCAGGAATAGAAACCTCATTGTAATCTGGAATCGACTTGATTTTAGACTTGATTTTATTGGATGTTATGCTGCCTGGGTTAAGTGGAATGTAGGTACTAAGGAAAGCGGGTAGACCAGCTCTTTCTAAATTCTCTTTAAATATTTTGTGCAATCCACGATGATTTAAAGGCTTAGTTTTTTGATTATAAAAGATCGGTTTACTATTATGTGTGTTACATGTGTGTTACTCAAAAAGAATTTCTTAATAGTCTTTAAATATCGTTAAGGAACTGGGATTAAGGGAGAGGGGTGTTTTTTTCCCCTTTTTCCTCGAACTAAACGTATTTCCCCCATGTTAAATCCACTAATTCTTGACTTCTCATTCCTCTTGGTGCAGTCAGTGAATAGAAACTGGAATAAAGAAGAACTGTATAGATTAAACTCCCAAAACTATTAGTCCATAGAGGGCTTAAAAGGGGCCTATATATTACATGATGAAGTCTGACTTCGCAGCATGTATTCAAGTACTTAAAGCAGATTAAATCATCTGAGTATAGCCCTTACAGAAGCTCACAAATTATTTACCCATTAGACATGATCCACGATCCCAATGAATTAGAAATGAATTAGTGTTTATCCCTCTTATTCCATGTTGTTAATAGTATAATTTCCAACATAGAGATCCAGCAAGATATCAAAAAAATGGGCGTGAAACAATCCATTTTAGCTTTTAATTTGCTCAATGCTATTCTGCAAAGATTGAATCATGGCATTTTGTGTAGTTTCTAAGTTACAGATTAGGGATATCAAAAGTACTTATTGGACCATAAACACTAATATGACTGAGCCTTTTTAAGCCTTTATAGCTGATTCCCCCAAACCCAGTGTTTAGAACATAAATTAACAGGGAGGGGCTAATTTGAAGAATTTCCAAATATTCAAAGGTATTCAACTGATTCTATCCTGAAATAATAAGAAAAATTGCAGGAGAAACCAAATGAAAAACAATAAATTGTATCAAGTAATTATCGCTATTTTTATAATTGTCTCAATGGTCGATCACTCGGTCTATGCAATGGAATGGGAAGATGAAGAAGTACCAATAAGCTTTAAAATTGAGATGTTACCTTGGGAGATTGTAAACAACATTATTCCTAATAAAACAAATTTCACCATTATTGATATTGAAACTGGTTTATCATTTAAGGTACAACGAAGAGCAGGTAGCCATCATGCCGATGTACAGCCACTAACCAAGGAAGATACTCAAATCATGAAGAAAATTTATAATAATAAATGGAGTTGGAATAGAAGAGCCATTATTGTATTAATCAATAATCAAATGATTGCTGCATCTATGCACGGAATGCCACATGGTGCTGGAGCTCTACAAAATGGTTTTTCAGGTCATTTCTGTGTTCATTTCTCTGGAAGCATTACCCATCGTTTGAAAAACGAAGATCTTTCTCATAAATTAATGGTATTGAAAGCGGCTGGTAAGCTTGATGATTATCTACAAACGGTAAGTCCCTATGAACTTATACGTATTTTTACCATTGCCATTAATCAAGAAAATCAGAAATTATTAGCAATGACCTTATCAAATCCGAGTCATCCTAATCGTGTCAATAAACTTGTCAAAGATATTACATATTTTGGAGTAGTTGACCCTTTAAGACAACCGCCTGAACAACTAAATGGGCTTTTTCTCGTGGATGTACCCGTTCAAGCAGCTATTTATAAGAAGAGAGAAGGCAAAGAAATAAAGGTTATGCATTTTATGATCCGAAGGGAAAGTTTGACTGATCGTTGGATTATTGATCAAGACTTGCTCTATGAAGACTTAAAATAGGATTTGTGAAGTAAGGTGCAGTAATATAATGGGGGTGCGTTTAATTGAGATTAACATGGATTGCCGGAATTTTACTATTCGTTCAACAAGTGAATATTTCTGAAAGCTTATCGGTAACCCATGAAGGACGAACGATTGCCAGTGTCAACCATACTGATATTACTATGCCCTTACTAGATGTTCCTATCATGGACGTGGATAAATACAATCAATTTGTCAAAAAAATAGACCAACAAGTGTACCAAAAACCTGTAAATGCCACAATAGACAAACAAGGCAATATTCTTCCTGGGCGGGTAGGTTACAAGCTATACCATCAAGCATTTAATGAGCAATTTTATTCCTTTTTGTACAGAAGTAGAGCATACAAACTAGAAGTACCTTTGCTTGCTATTCATCCAAAAGTTGACAGCGAATTACTTGCGGAGATTCGTGAAAAAAAGATAGGTGAATATAGAACCTATTTTAATGTGAACAACAAAAATCGTTCAAATAATATCTCACTTGCTACAGAAGCCATAAATAATTATGTCGTGTTTCCAGGAGAGGCGTTTTCTTTTAACCAAGCCGTTGGCAAGAGATCAGAAGATAAAGGATATCTGCTCGCTCGAGTTATCGTTAAAGGAGAGTTTTCTGAAGGGATTGGTGGAGGGATTTGTCAGGTGTCATCCACCCTGTTTAATGCTATCGACAATGCAGGGTTGCAAACAACTCAACGCTATTCCCATACTAGGAGCGTTCCGTATGTTCCACCTGGCCGCGATGCTACAGTAAGCTGGTATGGTCCTGATTTTAGTTTTAAAAACAAGTACAATCAACCTATTCTAATCCGAGCTACAACGCAAGGAGGAATGGTAAGTATCATGGTTTACTCTTCAGAAATGATTAATCATAAGACACGAAAAGTACCCGCCGCTTCAAATCAGATATCAAAAGAACAAATTTACCGTTCGTAAAAATACACTTTTACGAACGGGTTACTTTTTTATAAAATTCCCTATTTTTAACGTCCGTATTATATAAACAATTTTCACGAATTTGTTTATATAATAGTGAGTACCATAGAAGAAACTCGTAAAAAACAGCCTTTGCTCATGGAATCAAGGGCTTGTTTAGGGATAAAGGGGACACAGCTTTTTCTTAATGCAACGCAACTATCGTGGCAGTGTAGTGTAGGTTAATTTTATATATAACAAGAAATATCAAAAGAAAGAAATTGATACCTCTATAAGTATTAGACGCTATATTCTTCTTAGAAGATTGACGGAAGATTAAGCAAATAACAGGAAGATAATTGACGTTGCCTTTGATTACGATTATTCTTCGCAAGAAGCATATAGCAGAGCCTTTAAAACTGTTTTTGGTATCAATCCTAGAGAATATCAACTTAACAAGTTGCCTGTCCAGTCAATTGTTAAACTCACTATTAATAAGACCGGGGAATGGTGTAGAATGAATGTTTCTAGAACATTACGCCTTAAATGATGAAGAGAAAACCGGTAAGCGGGTAAGCCAGCCAGTTCTAGAATCTCCTTAAATATTTTGCAATCCACGAAAATTTAAAGGCTTATTTTTTTTGAAAGACTCTTTTCGTAAAGATTGTTGTTTTTAAAACGAAACTATTTAAGGTTGATTGGAGCGGAAGTGCGAGACTCCTGCGG